>CAMCQT010000035.1 GCA_945877125.1 Candidatus Brevifilum fermentans
AAGAGTGGTACTCCGCAGGTTGCATAATTAGTAAAAAGTAAAAAGGTAAGAAGTAAAAAGTCCCCTGAAATTTCAGGGGACTTTTTACTTCTTACCTTTTTACTTTTTACTAATTATGCAACCTGCGGAGTACCACTCTTCTTGCCCAAAGGTGATGGGAAGAGTTGTTCAAATTCCTCGCGGTTGATCGATTCAACTTCAAGAAGTTTCTTGGCAATAATATCCAGTTGCTTGCGATATTTCTTGACCAGAGCCTTGGACTGCTTGTACGCATCTTCCACGATCTTGCGGACTTCACGGTCAATTTGCTCGGCGACGGCTTCGGAGTAATCACGTTGTTCTGAGATTTCGCGCCCAAGGAAGATCATCTCTTCCTTTTGACCGTAGGTCATGGTGCCCATTTCTGCGCTCATGCCCAGGCGAGTGACCATGGCGCGTGCCATGCGAGTCACCTGCTCAATATCGTTGGATGCGCCCGAGGTAATATCGTCAAAGATCAATTCCTCTGCGGCACGTCCGCCAAGCGCCATGACGAGGGTGGCGATCATTTTCTTGCGTGACATCAGGATGCGGTCTTCATCGGGGCGGAACCAGGTTACGCCGCCGGCTTGTCCACGGCCTACGATGGTTACTTTTTGCACGGGGTCTGCCTCAGCGATAGCATTAGCCACGATCGCATGACCAGCTTCATGGTAGGCAATGATGCGCTTCTCTTCATCAGAGATTAAGCGAGATTTGCGTTCAGGTCCCATCACCACGCGCTCGATGGCTTCTTCCAATTCCGATTGACCGATGGATTTCTTGTTGCGGCGGGCGGCTAAAATAGCGCCTTCGTTCACAAGGTTTTCCAAATCAGCGCCTACGAAACCGGGGGTACCACGCGCAACAGACGCGAGATCGATCTCAGGCTCCAATGGCTTGCCTTTGACGTGTACTTTTAAGATGGCTTCGCGGCCTTTTACGTCAGGGCGATCCAATGTTACGCGGCGGTCAAAGCGACCGGGGCGCAAAAGTGCCGGATCCAAAATATCGGGACGGTTGGTGGCGGCGATGATAATGACATTGGTGTCGGTATCGAAACCGTCCATTTCAACCAGCATTTGATTCAAGGTCTGCTCGCGTTCATCGTGTGAGCCGCCAAGTCCTGCTCCGCGCTGACGGCCTACGGCATCAATTTCATCTACGAAGATGATGCAGGGCGAATGTCTCTTAGCCTGGTCAAAAAGATCGCGCACGCGGCTCGCGCCTACGCCCACGAACATCTCAACGAATTCAGAACCAGAGATGGAGAAGAAGGGTACGCCCGCTTCGCCAGAGACAGCCTTCGCCAACAAGGTCTTGCCTGTTCCAGGAGGACCAACCAATAAAACACCTTTTGGAATACGCGCGCCAAGTTGAATGAACTTCTGCGGCTCTTTCAGGAACTCAACGATCTCCGCCAGCTCCTGTTTTGATTCCTCAATGCCAGCCACATCAGCAAATGTGACGGTAGGATGCTCACCACTAAACATGCGCGCGCGGCTCTTTCCGAAGGACATGGCTGCATTATTGCTGCCCTGTGCCTGACGGAAAATAAACCACAGCACGCCGCCCATTAACAAAATAGGCAAGATATAAAACGCGCCGCTCAAGACACCCGCCCATGCAGAAGGAGCACTAACTTCAATAACCACTTTTTCAGGGGCAAGTTGATCTGCCGTAACGCCAAGACTGCCAAGCTGATCTACCAATGTAGCATTTGGCTCCTTACGAGATTCAACGCCTTCTTCTGCCGTTCCATCGGTATAAACCACAGTGAAAGTATCGTCGCTCTTAATAATAATTCGAGCAACTTTACCATCCTGCACAGCCTGCGCCACTTCATTGATAGTAAGCGGCTCCACTGTGCTGGTATTCTCACGGAAGCCCATGTAAAGCATGGCGCTGATAGCAACGATCAGAAGGAAATACACAAAAAACGATTGACTACGGGAATTCACGGAATCCTCCAAATATGACTTTCGCCTGGATTATACCAAGCCAACCCCCCAGACGACGTGTACAGAGGGAATTTATATGATTTTCTAATACGCACTTTATCCAGCCGAAACCTGGCTGCAAAAACAATCTAGCTTGGGTTTCTCCCAGAGAGTGTTGCCGGGTTGAACCGCCAAGTTGAGATGTGCTGAGTCCCTCAAAACATACATGTAAAAGCACAATTTTCAACGAACGACAAATGTCACTACCAATTTAGTGGTGTTTTGCATAAAATAACCATCCAAACTATGAAATCTAACTCTACAAACCGTTCGTCTCTCACACGCTTTGCCTGGCTTTCAATAGGCGCGGCCGTTCTCACCATCGGACTAAAGACCGTCGCTTACTTCCTAACCGGTTCCGTGGGACTACTTTCAGATGCACTGGAATCTGTGGTCAACCTGGTTGGCGCAATGATGGCATTGGCCATGCTGACCATAGCCGCCCGTCCCGCAGACGAGGACCACACCTATGGTCACAGCAAAGCCGAATACTTCTCAAGCGGCGTTGAAGGGACATTGATTCTCATCGCCGCCATCAGCATTGTCATTACTGCCATTCCAAGACTCATTACGCCCAAGCCGCTCGAACAGGTTGGGGTGGGCTTGGCGGTTTCGGTTGCCGCTTCACTCATCAACCTAGTCGTCGCGATCATCTTGTCAAAAGCAGGCAAACGTTATGACTCTATTACGCTTACGGCCGATGCACAACACTTAATGACAGACGTGTGGACATCGGTCGGCGTATTAGCCGGAGTTGGACTGGTAGCCCTCACCGGCTGGGAACGATTAGATCCCATTGTGGCGTTCATCGTCGCCGCCAATATCGTCTGGTCAGGGGTTCGCATCGTGCGCATGTCTGCTTTGGGATTGATGGATACGGCTCTGCCGATTAAAGAGCAGAACCTATTAAAAAGTATTCTTGAAAAATATACGCAAAAGGGAGTGGAATACCACGCGCTTCGCAGCCGCCAATCAGGGTCGCGGCAGTTCGTGTCGTTTCACGTATTGGTTCCCGGCAAATGGACTGTTCAACGCGGACATAAACTATTGGAAAGTATAGAAGCCGATATTCGCCAGGCGATTCCACGCGTTACCGTGTTCACACATTTAGAGTCACTCAACGACCCGGCTTCATGGGAAGATACAGATTTAGACCGTCCGGAAACTCCGTCACCCACTAAAAAATTGAAGTGAGCCCTCGCTATTCGAGTACCAATTCCACGGGACAGTGATCTGACCCCAGCACGGCTTCGTGAATGATCACATCCTTAACGCGCGGCATGAGATTTTCTGAAACGAGGAAATAATCCAAGCGCCAGCCGATGCCGCGCTGACGGGCGTTGAGTCGATACGTCCACCAGGTGTATTCGACTTTCTCAGGATACAAATGGCGGTACGCATCCACAAAGCCATGATCTAAAAACTTCTGCACCCACTCACGTTCTTCAGGCAGGAAGCCTGAAGTTTTTTCATTCTGTTTTGGATTTTTCAAATCAATTGGCATGTGAGCGGTATTGAAATCGCCGGTGATGATGATGCTTTCGCCGCGCTTGTGAAGTTCATCGCACAGGTTGAGTAAATGAGCGTAAAACGCGAGTTTATATTCCACGCGTTCCTGGCCGCGCTGTCCATTCGGGAAGTAAATGTTGAAGAGACGGCAACCAGCCCCAAAGGTTTGAATGACGCGCCCTTCCACATCAAATGATTCATCGCCCATGCCCATCACGATCTCATCAGGCTGTTGTTTATAAAAAGTTGTCACGCCGCTGTACCCTGGGCGCTGGGCTGCATTCCACGAAAAAGGAAGTTGCAGCATGGCACGTTGTTCTTCATTTAATTGTTCGGGGCGTGCCTTGACTTCCTGCAAACACAACGCGTCAGGCTGCTGCGCGAAGGCCCAATCCAAAGCGCTTTTTCCGAGCGCAGCACGTATTCCATTTACGTTCCATGTGATAATTTTCATCGAGTGTTCCTTATTTTTTCTATGGTAAACTTGCCAGAAAGAGACAGGAGAAAAATGAACAATACAACTGTCAAGCATATTGTTTGCATTGAAGACGAACCGGAAATGATCGACTTGATTCAACTCATCCTTAATCGCCGCGGATTTGAAGTGCTTGGCGCACCGGGTGGAAAAGAAGGGCTTGAAATGGTTCGGAAAACACTTCCTGACCTTGTTTTACTTGATTTAATGATGCCTGATATGGACGGTTGGGAAGTATACCAACAAATGAAAGCCGACGATTCCACACGCAATATTCCAGTCATTGTTGTCACAGCCAAGGCACAAAACATTGATAAAGTGTTGGGCTTGCACATCGCAAAAGTGGACGACTACATTGCCAAGCCTTTTGGCCCACAGGAATTAATAGATAGTGTTGAAAGAGTACTCAGCCAAAAAACATCCTGATTTCTCACAGGGCGGCGAAACAGCCGCCTTGTTTTATGAGTAGCCCAGACCATGCCCCATCCCATCATCATCTACAACCTGAACAAAGAGATTCAAGACCCGCCGCGTGTGGGATATTGCGACTCATTTTTGTGCCGTTTACGCGGACTCATGTTCCGCTCGCATCTGGAACTTAACGAAGGCTTGCTCCTGGTCGAGAAGCGGGATTCACGCCTCGACACTTCGATCCACATGTTCTTCGTCTCATTTGACTTGGCGGTTTTTTGGATCAACTCTGAAATGACCGTTGTCGATAAGGTCATCGCCAAATCTTGGCACCCGGCCTACTTCTCTAAAACAGACGCAAAATACACGCTGGAAATCCACCCTGATCGCTTTGGGGATTACGAAATCGGCGATAAAGTTGAATTCAAGAATTTATAACTTGTCCCTCGACTGCGCCGCACATTATCCCGACACATTTTCATGAAGATAAATAAAAAAAACATGACCAAACGAATTTCCTTGCTTTTCCTTCTTCTTTCTTTTTTGATACTCCCCTTTCAACCTGTCCAAGCTCAAGAAACCAGCGGGCCTGTTTACATTGTGCAGCCCGGTGACAGCCTCTCGTCGATTGCTGTTTTTTTCAGCATCAGCCTGACTGATCTCATGAGCGCAAACGACATCACGGACGCAAATCAACTGGATGCAGGGCAGCAACTTGTCATCCCGGGGCTTGAGGGCATCACAGGAGTTATCAACACAGAAATTATCAACTTTGGCGATTCATTCCGCAGTCTCACCCGCCGCACCCAGGTGCCGCTGAATATGTTCAAGAAGCTGAATCATATCGTCAGCCCGAGCGAATTTTATGTGGGCGTGAACATGATCGTGCCTGTGCAGGAAGGCAGCCAAAATCTTACAAAACGAGTTTCAGTCGGCGCAGGCGAATCTCTGCTTGAACTGGCTGTAAAGCAAAATACAGATACGTGGACGCTTGCTCATTACAATAATCTGCAAGGTTCATGGGACAGCATGGCAGGCGATACCCTTTTCACCCCCGGAGAAAACGGCGAACAAATCGCAAGCGGACTGCCCTCGGCGTTCATCAGCGCAGAGATACGCGACCTGCCGATTAAGCAAGGCGGCACGGGCGTGATCAAAGTGAATACCATTCCAGGCGTCACCCTCGGCGGAATTTTGGTTGACCATCCACTAAACTTCTTCGCCGTGGAGGATGGGACGCAGGTTGCATTGCAGGGTGTACATGCTTTGCTGACACCGGGCATCTATCCGCTGCGGCTGGATGCGACCCTGCCAGATGGAAGCAAACAATCCTACGAACAGTATATTTTGATTGTCTCGGGAAATTATCCCGATGACCCGCTTCTTTATGTTGACCCCATCACCATTGACCCCGCTGAAACAGAGCCGGAATCAAATCAACTTATCAGCATAACCACTCCCGTGACTGTCGAGAAATTCTGGGCGGGTGATTTTACGTCACCTGCATCCCAGTACGCAGATGCCACCTATTTCACTTCACGCTTCGGAAACCGCCGCACTTACATCGGCACGGGAACAGAACTATCCATTCAGGGATTTCACACCGGTCTCGACTTTGGCGGCGGCACAGGGCTGCCCATCACAACCCCTGCACGCGGAAAAGTGGTTTTTGCTCAGGCGTGGACAGTGCGCGGCAACACCACCATCATTGACCACGGCTGGGGCGTGTACAGCGGATTCTGGCATCAGTCCAAATTTTATGTGCAAGTCGGCGACATCGTGGAGCAAGGTCAGGTGATCGGCGAAGTGGGCGGCACGGGGCGCGTCACAGGTCCGCACCTGCACTGGGAGTTGTGGGTAAACGGCATCCAGGTAGACCCGATGGATTGGCTAACCAACACATATCCGTAGCTGAGAAAAATTTGTAAAACATATTTGTCCTCCCAAAGCCAGTGACTCTCGTCACTGGCTTTTACTTCTCACTTTTTACTTCTTCCTCCCCCCCACATAGACCTTGACCGCTTCGCGCATGAACTCGCTCAAATTGGGCGCAACTTTTTCATAGTTGTCACGGAAACGCGGGTCGTCGTTGTACAAGTCTGCAAGCCCGAGCAATTGCTCGTCATTGGGACTCCAGAAATATTGCATGTGCTTGTGCCAGCGCGCAATCACAGCCTGAACTTCCCTGCTCCCCGCACTCGTAGACATGACAGCCGCCAGGTCAGAATAAATAGATTTGCCTTCTGCAAGAATCGCCTGCTTCTCTGACTCAGAGTAGGATTTCCACTTACGATTGGATGCGCGCACAATTTCGGGGTCGTACATTTTCTCGGCTTCCTGCGCGAGTTTTTCCTGTTCCTCTTCGCTAAAGCCTTCAAAAAAACCTTTTTGGCTCATAAGTTTTTCTCCTTTTAAATGTTGAATGGTATTGTCCACCGTAGCAAGCAAATGATTCAGCCGCGTGGACTGTTTTTGCAACGCCTCCTTGTGTCCTTGCAGCGCGCCCAACACATCGAAATCACGCCGTCCCATGATTCGCTTGATCTCTTCGAGCGGGAAATCTAACTCACGATAAAACAGAATTTGCTGTAACTTCAACAACGCCTCCTCCCCGTAGTAGCGATAGCCATTATCGCCAATATGGGATGGCTTGAGGAGACCAATGTCGTCGTAGTGATGCAAAGTCCGCGGCGTGACGCCTGCCATTTGAGAGAGTTGCTTTACAGTGAACATGATGCTAATATAAACCCTGACGTAACGTTAATGTCAAGGAAGAAAACGGATTTCGAATCGAATAAGCGGATGGAAACGGATTTACTGATTTCTGTGGTTTATAATTCCACTTATGGATATCATTTATAAAGACGAACACATTCTCATCATCAATAAACCCGCCGGGCTTTCGGTTCTGCCCGAAGGCTGGGAGCCAGACGCGCCGTATCTGGTAAAAATGCTCGAAGAAGAATATGAAAAAATATGGGTCGTTCATCGCCTCGATAAATTCACCAGCGGCGTGTTGGTCTTTGCATTAAATGCAGAAGCCCACCGCTCACTTAACATTCAATTTGAAAAACATGAAACCGAAAAAGTGTATCGCGCCATTACCGTCGGCGCGCCGCCGTGGAAGGAACGCATCACCAAGTTCCCGCTGCGAGTCAACGTGGGGCACAAACACAGAACGATGGTTGACAACAAAAACGGGATGCGCTCCGAAACTCAATTCAGAGTCTTGAACTGGGTTCAGATTTCCCCCGAACTGGCAGAAGGCGCGGCGCTGGTTGAAGCCCGCCCGATGACCGGGCGCACGCACCAGATCAGAGTCCATGCCTACGCCTTGGGCTATCCGCTGTTGGGCGACACCCTGTACAGCGCGCCAGAAACGAACATCATCGCGCGCCCCGCTTTGCACGCGCACTCATTAACTTTCAATCATCCAGTTTCAAATGAACGGGTTAGTTTCACCGCCCCCTACCCCGCCGACTTCAAAAAAGCAGTAAAAACTTTAGCCCTTTAAATATTTACAGGTTGGCAAGTTTGAACGTTCAAACCTGCCAACCTGTAAACTTTCTAACTGATCTTTCTTGCTTCCATGTAAAACCGTTTTTCCCTCGCCTCGCCCATCGAAAAAGTTTTTCTGGGGAGCGCGCCGTCCAAAATCACCGTCTTGAACAACTCAGATTTGTGCATGCCTGCCAGATAAAAGCCCGCATTGCCAGCTTGCAAAGCCAAACGCTCAACCACATCTTCGCCATGCACGTAGTCAATTTTTTCCGCGCCGCCATCTTTCAGGAAAGCATCGAGGAAAGATTGGATGGTGCCGACTGCCAGATTGGACGACGCGTTCGCGATCTCGATCACACCGAATTTCCTCCCGCCACCCACCAAACCGATAGCCTGTTTCTCACCCTCAGCAGAATCTACCCGTTGAGTCATCTCTGCGCCGTTCGCAACCTCTGTGTAGCTGAAGTTTTCGCCGAAGGTCTTCTTCAACTCGGCGAACAGATCCTTCTTCAAGCCAAACAGCACGCGGTGAATCGGTTCAAACTCCAACCCTTCGTCGTGGACATTTTCAATTTCAACCAGCGCGTAACGCGAAGGATGATCCATGCCGACCTGGGATTTGTTCTTTTCCCAAATAGCTTTGGCGGTTGCCAGCGAGTGATTGCCGTCGCCCATTGCAAACAGCAGAACAGGCTCATCCTTGCCAATGCCATATTTCGCCGCGAAGGTTTCAGGCTTGGCGAGTCCGCGTAAGGCCTCGACGACTTGATTCTCAAACTCGGCATTGACGGCATAGCCAGCCAAATGTCCGCTGTCCAACATCAAATCGAAGTCGTAGAGTTTTTCGAGTTTGGCTTTTGCCGCGCTCAAAGGCTCAATGACTGTGCGCTGCGGGTCGTCAATCAAAACCAAAATATGCGGCAATTCCATCGCCGCGCCCTGACGAATTTTGATGCGCGGAGGAAGGCGGTCAACAATCGTTCCCTCAGTCGCGCGGATTAAACTCGACGAACCTTTGTTGTAATCGTAGCGTTCCAAATCAAGGCATAAAATTACACCTTTGCGCGTCTTGCCGCCAACCGTGCGTTCCACATAAACCAGCCCATCTCGCGGCTGGAGAATATCCTCGTCCATGTATTTTTGCATGGTGGCTTGAATGCTTTGGATGCGTTCTTCTTCGCCTGGTTTTTCGAGATGCACTTCGGGGAAAGTCAAATTCAAAGTGGACGGCGCATCGCCGACGAGCTTTTCCACATCCTGCCAATATTCTGGCTCGGAGGTGAACTGGTCGCAGGCGATGACCGCCCATTTGTTTAAGTCTGTGCCGGACTTGGGCAAATACACTTCGGGAATTTGAATGCCGATGTCGGAAATTATTTTCATGGATGCCTCATATTTTCCCTCATCCCCAACCCTTCCCCCGAAGGGGAAGGGAGTCCCCTCTCCCTTTGGGAGAGGGCTAGGGTGAGGGGATTTCTATTTCTTCGCAAACGCGATCAATTTATCAGCAACTTCTGCGCCGACGCGACCCTGGGCTTCCTTGGTGGCTGCGCCGATATGCGGTGAACCAATGACGTTATCCAGTTTGAGCAGTTTCCAGTCTGTGGGAGGTTCTTCGGCGAAGACATCCAATGCTGCGCCCGCGACCTTGCCGCTGGTGAGCGCCTCATATAAAGCAGATTCATCCACGATACCGCCGCGCGCGCAGTTGACGATCCGCACGCCATTCTTCATTTTGCCAAATTGCTCCGCGCCGATCATGCCGGTGGATTCTTTGGTCTTGGGCAAATGCAAGCTGATGTAATCTGCCTGCGCCAGCAATTCATCGAGTGTGACCAATTTGATTCCAGCAATTTCTTTGACGTAGGGATCATACGCGATGACGGTCATGCCCATCACGTCGGCGCGTTTGGCAACTTCCTTGCCGATGTTGCCCACGCCGACCAAGCCGAGAGTCTTGCCGCCGATCTCGTCGCCGTTGAAACCTTTCTTGTCCCATTTTTCAGCTTTGACAGAAGCCGTCGCCTGATAAAGCGAGCGCGCCATCATCAGCATGTAGCCAATCGCCAACTCAGCCACAGAAGCGGAATTTGCCAGCGGGGTATTCATGACCGTGATACCCTTGGACTTGGCATATTCGTGGTCAATGGTGTCGAGTCCTGCACCGCCGCGAACGATGACTTTCAGGTTGGGACAAACGTCGATCAATGCCTGGCGCACTTTAGTACGCGAGCGGACGACCATGCCGTCGTAGGCAGGTAATACGCTGGGCAACTCTTCAGGGGTGATGTCGTCACGCACATCCACGGTCAAACCTGCGGCGCGCATCTGCTCGATATATTCCTTCTCGGTCTTGTCGCAAATCAAAATTTTCATGGGGATTCCTCCAGGGAAAGGGTTTGGAAACTTCGGATTAAAAGCCTAAATCATTCTAACCATCACGATATTCTTTGTCAACGACATGAGTCAGGCGGAAAGCATGTCAATCGTTCTTGTAAATTTGTCAGACAAGACGCTATAATGGAAAAAGAATCACATCGAAACAGAATCAACTCAACGGTTAGAGAAATAAACCGCAAACCTTTTCAAACAGGAGAATCCAAAAATGTCTGAATTCAAACGTGCGTACAATTTCAATCCAGGCCCCGGCGCTTTGCCGCTGGAAGTTTTACAGCAAGCCCAGGCAGAATTGCTCGACTTCAAAGGCACGGGCATGTCGGTGATGGAAATCAGTCACCGCTCGAAGGAATTTGAAGCCGTGATCCAAACCGCCGAGGCGGATTTGCGCGAACTGCTCGGCATCCCCGCCAACTACAAGATCATGTTCCTGCAAGGCGGAGCGACCCTGCATTTTGCGATGGTGGCGATGAACCTGCGCCCTGCTGGTGCTTCTGCCGATTACATTGTCAACGGCGCATGGAGCAAGATCGCGTTGAAGGAAGCCAAGAAATTGGGCACCGCCCGCGCCGCCGCCAATACCGAAGCGGAAGGGTTCAACAGTGTCCCGACCAATCTAGACCTCGACCCCAAAGCCGCGTATTTGCACATGACCTCCAACGAGACCATCCACGGCGTGGAATATTTCAGCGAGCCGACCCCGCCTGCGGGCGTGCCGCTCGTTTGCGACACATCATCAGACTTCATCAGCCGACCGGTTGACATTTCAAAATATGCCTTCATTTACGCTGGCGCACAGAAAAACGCCGGACCCTCTGGCGTGACCGTGGTCATTGCCCGCGACGATATGCTGGAGCGCACCCCCGATAATTTACCAGTGATGCTCGATTACAAAACTCTCGCCGCAAGCGGATCACTGCACAACACGCCGCCTTCGTTTGCAATTTACATGGTGGGATTGGTCTTCCAGTGGGCGAAGAGACAGGGCGGTCTGGCTGCCATCGAAAAGACCAACCGCATCAAAGCGGGTCTGGTCTACGACACCATTGACCAAAGCGGCGGTTTCTATCGCGGACATGCCAAGCCTGCTGACCGCTCGCTGATGAACATTCCCTTCCGCCTGCCCAGCGAAGAATTGGAAGACGCCTTCGCCAAGGAAGCCAAGAAGAACAACCTGATCGGTCTCAAAGGACATCGCTCCGTCGGCGGTATGCGCGCTTCGGTTTACAATGCCGTGACCATCGAAGGCGCGACAGCGCTGGTTGATTTCATGAAGGAGTTTCAGAAGAAGAACGGGTAGGGGCAGTAGTCAGTAATCAGTGGTCAGTAATCAGAAGACCTCCGAGTTCCTTTGGGGAATTCGGAGGTCTTTTTAGTTGAAAGAATTAATGGGAAGTAAATTCCCTAGGTGAGCGATTCGTCCATGGTACGCATCTGCACTTCGATGATGCGTGAATTGGACGATTGGGTACATGCCAGAAGGACGGCGCTGGCAACATCTTCAGGCTCCAACATGCCTGATTGGGCTACACTTTGTTCAGTGCGGCCTTTGCCTAGTGCAAACTCGGTCTTCACCCCGCCAGGGCAAATGACACCAACCTTAATTCCATGCGGACGCAGTTCCTTATCCAGCGCCTGTGCAAAACCTACCTGAGCAAACTTGGTGGCACAGTAAACGGCTTCACCGGCAAAGCCATAAATACCCGCCATCGAAGAGATCATCAGGATGATTCCCGACCCCTGTTTCATCATCAACGGAACAGCATGACGTGTAAACAAAAAGGTCGAGCGCACATTCGCATTCATCATTTCGTCGTACTCTGCGGCGCTGGTATCCACAAGGTTTTTATAGTTACCCACACCGACATTATTGATCAAAATATCCAGACTGCCGAATGTTTTTACAGCCAGTTCCACACATTGCAGAGCAATCGCCTCGTCAGTTGCATCGCCGACAACGCTGACAGCCTTGCCCCCAGCTTTCTGAACAGCAGCTTCCAACTCATCCAGCCGTTCCTGTCGGCGCGCGGTGAGAATCATATTTGCACCTTCATTCGCCAAAGCCAAAGCGCTAGCCCTGCCAATGCCCGCACTCGCGCCTGTGATCAAAACTGTTTTTCCTGCTAATTTTCCAGCCATGGTGTTTTATTCTCCTTGAATTGTTTGGATGAGTCCACTGCAAAAGCCGATTAAACACGAAGGGCACTAAGGAACACCAAGTAAAAGCCTTTCATTTACATTAACCTTTGTGTACTTCGTGTCCTTTGTGTTTGAAGACCTTTTTGCAGTAGACTCTTGGATTATTCTTTTAAAACCAAAACATTTTCTGAGCGTAGTATAAACCCAATTTTAGCAACGCATCCTTTACCCTTCACGCGAAGCGTTCATCCCTCATCCTTCATCCCTCATCCTTCATCCTTCATCCTTTCCCTTCTCCTTTCTCCCAATGAAACTGTAATCTAAAACTAATCCTCCCCAAAGGCGGGCGTCTTCTTTTCTGGTTATAATACCCAAATGGACTTTTTCCTTCCCCAAAACAACCTCGACACCAATCCGCGCGCTACACCCGAAGAGACAAAAATTATCTCGCTCACCGCCCAGCCTTATCCCGATGGCTACCGTTTGCGCGTCAACATGGAAATTACACCGTTTCAAACCCGCCCGCACATCGAAGTAATTCTCAATGATGCAGATGGCAACGAAGTCACCTCGACCAATTTTGTCGAACCCATGAGTTGGAAACTCGAATTCACCATGCACATCCGCGGCGAACTCAACAACCCCTACGCGCTCAGCGCCAGACTATATTATCCAGAGGGACCTGACAACGAGCCGCTTATTTTTTCTTTTGATGTAGAACCGCCTCCCTCTTCCCCCGAAGTTGATCCTGCATAATTGACATTCTCCATGCCTTTGCCTTTTTCTATCCTGCCACACATGTCGTTGCGAGGACGGCGCTCTCCCGTCCGAAGCAATCTCCTAAAAACCTGGGATTGCTTCGTCGGAAAGAGCAAGTGCCCTCCTCGCAATGACATGATTTTTATCCTCCTCAGCCTGCTGCTCTTTGGCTGCTCAGCACCCGCCGAAGCCACACTCAGCCCAGGCATCGCATCCACAGCTACCAGCGCACCCTCTGTCATTCGCTACAGCGGCGAAAACAACTTTATCTTCCTCTCCATCGAAGAGAATGGATACGCCCATCTCTTCATCCAAAGCGAACATCCGCAAGACCTGCCGCTGACCCGCATCACCAGCGGAAACTGGAACGACATCGCCCCCGCCCTCAGCCCAGACCGCACCCAACTGGCATTCGCCTCAGACCGCAGCGGATTTTGGGACCTGTACCTGATGAACCTGCAAAGCGGAGATGTGACCCAGATCACCGACTCACCCGAATACGACTCAGCCCCATCCTGGTCACCCGATGCGCAATGGCTGGTCTTTGAAACCTACATCAACGACAACCTCGAAGTCTCTGTGGTATCGGTCAATGACCGCGCACAAGCCATCATCCCAATTACGCAAGACCCCGCATCTGACCACTCACCTGTCTGGGCGCCGGATGGCAGAAACGTGGCTTTCATCTCGACCCGTGGCGGCGACAGCGACGTGTGGCTCGCCAACCTGGACCTGACAGGCGAAGACCGCTACCAAAACCTAAGCAACACACCCTTCGCTTCTGAAAATCATCCCGTTTGGAATTTTGACGGCTCGCAATTATTATGGGCATCCACCTCGCAGACCGTCGGCTTTAGCGGACTGTACATCTGGAATGCCAATGACCCCGCCCGCAGCGCACGCTGGATCGGCGACGGAAGTTGGGGCGCATGGAACGAAACCGCCGAAAAGATCATCGCGGTCACCAATAGTGCAAATCAAAATTACATCACAGCCTATGACATTGGCGGCAAACTACTGCTCTCGCCCACGCCATTAAACGGGCGCGTACGCGGGCTGACCTGGGGCTTTGCCAATTTGCCAAACCCATTTCCCAGTTCTTTTGCCCAAGCCTCAGTTGAGTCACCCCCCGCGCTTTGGTCGCCCATCATCACGCCGGGTCCCGAAGTGCCCAATCAACGTTGGTACGTGGTTCCCATCGCAGATGTGCAGGCGCCCTATCCAGAATTGCACGATCTGGTGGATGAATCTTTCAACGCCCTGCGCGACCGTGTCATCGTCGAAACCGGCTGGGATGCGCTCGCCAGCCTTGAAAATGCCTTTATTCCGCTCACAACCAACCTCGACCCCGGTCTCGAAGAAGACTGGCTGTACACGGGGCGCGCCTTCGCCATCAACTCGCTCATGGCTGATACCGGCTGGATGGTGACCCTGCGCGAAGACGTGGGCGCGCAGACGTATTGGCGCGTATATATCCGCACCATTATTCAAGATGGTTCGCTCGGCGAGCCGATCCACAACGCGCCGTGGAACTTGAGCGCGCGCTATGAGCTGGATCCGCGGACGTATGAGCAGGGCGGAAAATACGCGGCGGTGCCGTCAGGCTACTGGCTGGATGTGACCGCGCTATCCGCAGTCTACAATTGGGAACGCCTGCCTGCGCTGCCTAACTGGCGCACCTATTATCGCGGAGCGCGTTTCAGCGAATTTGCATTAACCGGCGGCATGGATTGGTACTCTGCGATGCGTGAGTTATATCCGCTTGAGGCGCTGATCACCCCCACCCGTGTCTTGCCGCCTTCGCTCACCCCAACCCGCACATTCACCCCCACCTCCACGCCGGGTCCCACGCGCACACCGCGCCCAACCGCCACACCAACCCTGTCGCCTACGCCAGTGCCGCCAACCAATACCCCCACGCTGTCACCCACTCCGCCGACTATTATTCCGTAACCCTATTTTTATATCCGACGCTAAATGAAATTCAAAACCCCGCTTATCAGTATTTTATTTCTACTCATCCTCTCTGCCTGCGTTCAGGAAATAGGTGGAGCCAACCCAACGCCAGTAGTGCTTGAAGTAAAAGACCAATCCCAAGTCTACGCGGAGCGCGAAGTTGGCATCACGCCTTCGCCGGCTCCATTTCAATTCAGTCTTCCCACGCCGGGCGCAGAACCCATCTCGGCCTGGCGTCCTCCGCTGTATCCCATTCCATGGGCTATGTCTACTTATGACCATTTTTATTTTGCGCGTCCCATCGCCGCAGATCAGATCAACTGGCCAATTGCAGATTATCGCTATGGCGGGATATTTTTCAAGAACGTGGTGCATACCGGTGTGGATATTGACGCGGAAGACGGCGCCCCGATCATGGCTGCCAGTCCTGGGACAGTGGTCTGGGCTGGTTGGGGATTGTTCACCGAAACCCCCGGCAACGAGAAGGATCCATACGGACTGGCGGTTGTGATCCGCCACGACTTTGGGTACAACAACCAGAAACTTTACACGGTCTATGCCCACATGAGTAAAATTATCGGCGTTGTGGGTCAGCATGTTGAAACAGGTGATTTGATCGGTCTGGTCGGTGCAACGGGCGCAACCACAGGTCCGCATGTGCATTTTGAAGTACGCCTGTCCTCCAACTCATTCCACCACACCCTCAACCCCGAATTATGGATCGCGCCGCCACAAGGCTGGGGCGTGCTGGTTGGACGTTTGATGGATACAAAAGGGGATCCCATCTCGCACATGGAAGTACGCTTAATCCCTGAGGAATTCAAAAAGATTTATGTTGTAAAAACCTATGGAAGCGGTGGCGCCATTAATCCCGACCCGTATTACAACGAGAACCTCGTGCTTGGCGACCTGCCCGCTGGAATTTACAAGGTCAGCATTTCATTCGACAAAAAAGAAAAACAAACCTGGGTCGAGATATTCCCCGGGCAGGTGACTTACTTTACTTTTAAAGGTGATAACGGCTTTGGCAGCGAACGCCCACCCGCGCCGACACTTGAGTTTTTACCTGAACTACCATCGACACCTACGCCCTGAAATTTTTAACACAAAAAGGCTTGCAAGGAAAATTCCTTACAAGCCTTTTATATTTCCTCAGAAAATATTTACGCCCCGGGAGCTAATCCCAATCCGCCTTCAAATTTTGAGCGGATGGTAACAAACTCTGCGGGAAGTTTATCCTGCATCTTTTCAAACAACTGATCGTGCTGGAGAAGTTCTTCGCGCCAATGCAGCGGGTCAATGCTGATCAAGTCAGCAAAATGCTCGACGAAGAAATCATCCATGCCTTCCCAGGTCAGATCGGCATACGAGGGGATCCAGCCGAGTGGGCTTTCCACCGCAGCGCCCCGCCCATTGACACGCTCCACGATCCATTGCAGAACGCGCATGTTTTCGCCATATCCCGGCCAGAGGAAGGTGCCATCCCCATTGGTGCGGAACCAGTTCACGCCGAAGATCGGCAGCGGGTTGTCGAGTGTTTCACCAAAATTCAGCCAATGCTGGAAGTAATCAGCCATGTGATAGCCGCAGAAAGGCAACATGGCGAATGGATCGCGGCGGACTAGCCCGAGCTTGCCACTGGCGGCGGCAGTTGTCTCTGATCCCATGGTGGCGGCCATATAAACGCCATGCTTCCAATCACTGGACTGGAAAACAAGCGGGATAGTGTTACTGCGGCGTCCGCCAAAAATGAAGGCTTTCACCGGCACGCCGCGTGGATTTTCCCAATCGGGGTCAATCGACGGGCACTGCTTGGCAGGAGCCGTGAAACGCGCATTCGGGTGGGCGGCTTTGCGTCCACAATCTGGAGTCCAGGGTTGACCAGTCCAGTCGATCAATTCTGGCGGAGGAGTCTTGGTCATTCCTTCCCACCAGACATCCCCATCGGGGGTCAGGGCTACGTTTGTAAAAATAGTATTTTTGCTGCTGGATGCCATCGCATTGGGATTCGTCTTTTCGGAAGTTCCCGGAGCAACGCCAAAATAACCATTTTCAGGGTTGATGGCATAAACCTGACCATCAGAACCTGTTTTGAGCCAGGCAATATCATCGCCGACGGTGGTTACTTTCCAGCCCTTAAAGGCAACTGGAGGAATCAACATGGCTAGATTGGTCTTGCCGCAGGCGCTCGGAAAAGCCGCCGCGAGATAGGTTTTTTCGCCTTCAGGATTCTCTATCCCGAGGATTAGCATGTGTTCAGCCAACCAGCCTTCGTCACGCGCCATTTTGGAGGCGATACGAAGCGCAAGACATTTCTTGCCGAGCAGTGCATTCCCACCATATCCGCTGCCGTAAGACCAAATGGCGCGCTCTTCGGGGAAATGGACAATATATTTTTGATCTTTGTTGCAAGGCCATTCCACGTCTTTTTGACCAGGCGCAAGCGGCGCGCCAACGGAATGCAGGCACGGGACAAAATCCTCGTCGCCCAACACATCCCAAACCGCTTTTCCCATACGCGTCATAATGTGCATATTGGCGACAACGTAAGCCGAATCAGTCACTTCAATACCGATCTGAGCAATGTCTGAGCCAAGCGGTCCCATGCTAAATGGAATCACATACATGGTACGCCCGCTCATGGAGCCGTCGAACAGATTTTGCAGTGTTCCCTTCATCTCAACCGGATCCATCCAGTTATTGGTGGGGCCGGCATCTTCCGGCTTGGCGCTGCAAATAAATGTACGATCCTCGACACGCGCCACATCGTTCGGGTCAGAGCGCGAAAGAAAACTGTTTGGGCGCTTGCTTTCATTGAGCTTAATGAAAGTGCCATTTTCAACAAGCAAATTGCACAAAACACCGTATTCAGCCTCAGACCCATCACACCAATGGACCTGTTCCGGTTTACACAGCGCTACGACCTCTTCGATCCATGCGCGAGCCTTTTTGTTCGTGACGTACGGGGGAAAGTTAATAGCATTCATTACTTATTTCTCCTTAAGACTAAACTGTTTGTACAAAATTTCACAACCTGGTTTTGTAAATTTGACGGATTATACTGGAAAAATATTTTTTCACAGGTAAATCAATCATTACCCAAATGGGTAGTATTTCACACGGAAGCCACCCACTTCCTGTACTGTTTGAACCCTAAGCACTTCAAGACGTTTCGTGTGAGCAGTAACCGTTTCGCAAAAAAAAATAATTTTGAGTCCCACCCTACGACTTTCTCAAGGCAGGTTGACACGTTTTCAAATGTGCAGAAAGCTTAACGCGAAAAGCGCAAATTGGGCGAATTTTCGCGCAAGATCACAAAAAAATTCGCGTCTTTCGCCTTTTTGCGGAATTCGCATTAAGATTTTCCTGACCTTGGAAAAGCCGTAGAGTCTCACCATTTTCTCCTTGACGGACTGAACATCTGTGCTATACTCTCGAAACACATCACCTGACTTATTACACTTATATTGGAGAACCAAACTCATGGCAAAAAAAGCATCCCGCGCAACAGAAACACCCGCACAAACTCAAAATATTGATAACGCCAAACGCGCCGTACTCGACAAAGCCGTTGGCGATATTTTAAAACGGTACGGCGACGGCTCTATCATGCGTCTTGGCGAAGCTCATGGAATGGTGACTGAGATCATCCCTTCCGGCTCACTCTCGCTTGATATTGCCCTCGGCGTCGGCGGCATTCCACGCGGACGTGTCATCGAAATCTACGGGCCTGAATCATCGGGTAAAACCACACTTTGTCAGCATATCGTTGCAGAAGCACAGAAGCTGGGCGGCACCGCCGCATTCATTGATATGGAACACGCGCTCGACCCCAGCTATGCCGCCAAGATCGGCGTGGATATTGATAACCTGCTCGTCTCACAACCCGACACCGGCGAGCAAGCCCTTGAGATTGCAGAAACCCTCGTGCGCTCTGGTGCAGTAGATGTGGTTGTAATCGACTCAGTTGCGGCGCTCGTACCACGCTCCGAAATCGAAGGCGACATGGGAGATGCACAGATGGGTTTGCAAGCCCGTCTCATGTCACAGGCGCTTCGCAAACTTTCAGGCGCGATCAACCAAACCAAAACCTGTGTCATTTTTACCAATCAACTGCGCCAGAAGATCGGCGTCATGTTCGGCAATCCCGAAACCACCACCGGCGGACAAGCCCTCAAGTTTTACGCATCTGTCCGCTTGGATGTGCGCCGCATTCAATCCATCAAAGTCGGCGAAGAAGTCATCGGCAACCGCACACGCGTCAAAGTGGTCAAGAACAAAGTTGCGCCGCCGTTCCGCACTGCCGAGTTTGACATTATGTTCAACGAAGGAATCTCAAAGGCTGGCGATGTGCTCGATCTGGCAACCAAGTTCGAGGTGTTGACGAAGCGCGGCGCATTCTTCTCCTATGGCGACGTCCGCATCGGTCAAGGACGCGAGAACGCAAAAGATTACCTGCGCAACAATCCAGACATGATGAACGAGATCGAAGGCATCATTCGCCAGAAAGCCCTCAGCGGCGAGATCGCCCTTCCGCTGGATATTGGCAACGAAGGCGGCAACGCCATGGACACCGGCGCGGCGGTGGAAGAAGAATTGTAATTTGACTTGAATTGAATTGAAAAACTTCCGAAGTCTCGAAGACTTCGGAAGTTTTTGTGTTTTAATCAGGATATGCTTCGCATCTGCCCCCGCCCGTACCTGTTCGCTATTCTGTTGGCTTTGATCTTCGCCTCAGCCTGTGCGCCCCAACCCACGCCCACACCTTTTCGTCCGCCGACACGACCTGTGGCAACGCAAATCCTTTCCACCACCACACCCATCCCAGCGATCTATACCGCACTTCCGCCCGCAACTATCACAGCCACCGCCACGGCGGGTCCATGCACAAACAATCTCGAATTCATACAGGATGTCACCATCCCAGATGGGACTTCCATTTCAGTTGGCGCGGCAATAGACAAGCAATGGCTGGTCAACAACAACGGGACCTGCAACTGGGACTCGACCTATCGCCTAAAATGGATCGGCGGCGATCCGCTCGGCGCGGCACAAGAACAGGCACTATACCCGGCCCGCACAGGCACACAAGTTACATTGCGCATCACCTTCACCGCCCCCACAGCGGAAGGAACATTCGAAAGCGCGTGGCAGGCTTACGGTCCAGATGAGGTTGCGTTTGGTGATCCAGTATTCATGAAAATTGTTGTATCTCCATAATCGAAATGGGGACATAAGTTTACAATACAAAAATAAATTTAGATCAGGGGGCACGCATAAATTCAACGTAAAGTTTTTCTGCAAATATCCTGTAAAGGATTCTATTTGCATTGAGTGCTATATTAACAACTACAAGGTAGCTTGATATGCAAATAAGGGGAGAAAATAATTCAGTATCAACACAGACACATCAGGCATCTCAAGTGAAAAACTGTATTGTTAAAACAATAAATTCTTGAAACGGTTTCAAAAAAATTACAGCACAACAGAGGTGAGCATGGTGAAATTGAAACTAACTTAATCTAAGGCAACATCTACAAAGGCAAAACCGGCGAAAGCCGGCGACGCAAAGTCATGGGTCTACCATCACAGACAAAGTGATAATGACCGCCAGACTGCTAAAGATCACAATATTTTTTACTAGTGATTATTTGGTCTGGCTTACCACAAGTCAGACTTTTTATTTGGCGGCTGCTCATCCTACAAAAATTTGATTTACTAACGCAGACCCAATAAAACTAAATCTGCAAAAAAATAAAAAAACGTTACGCAGCTTCAAAATCATCCTGAACATCCTGGTCTTCATCCTTGCAGTCAAACAACCTTTCAACTGAGTAAACACTATTTACATGGAATTAATGACGTGGCACTAAAGTTGTGGGGCAGGTTGTCGAAACTGATTGTACTGAACAAAATATCAAAAATCTGCACGTTAGCGCGAAACCAGATAACCCTGGCAACGCAAGGAGAAAAACCATGTTACGAAAATCTAAAAGAATTATTCTGTCCCTCCTGGTCATCCTCGTTCTCACAGCCAGCACCTACGCTTTCGCCGCCGCAAACACCATTGCATTAAGCGCTGTTGGTTATAAGGCACAGACAATCACTGGTTACGTCATCACCGATATCGTATATGACTTAAATGTCACAGATCCCGCCAAACTCGACAAAATCATCTTCAGCATCGCACCTACCACCGCCGGTGACCCAAAACCAGTTGTAGTGTTGATCAGCACCACTGCCGCAGGCTCCGAGAATTATGCGACGAGTGCATGCGTTGTTACTTTAGTAGCCTCCCCGTATCTTGTCACCTGTACATTTGTACCCACCATAACCGTGGCTTCGGTGGTGCAACTGGACATCATTGCCAGCAGCAGCGCCAATCCTGCTCCGTAGGAAAACAAATCCCGATCAGATCTAATGTAAAGATAAGGACTGGTCTTGCCAGTCCTTATCTTTAGTCAGCCAGGATAATAAATTAGTTGACATACCTAACGCAACCTCAACTTGAGCTAAAAGCACATTTACAAAATAAGCAAGCACACCGTAACCTTTTCAAACCTAATATGGCATTATTATTTTTAATTTTAAACGATGCCGTATAATGGATTATGGAAGTTGTGAGATAACAAAAAGTATAAAGTTGATTTTCCCTCCTTGTGAAGTGTATCCTATGTTTCATTCGAAAGAACAATAATCTCCACATTCAACTGTCCTGCCGCTATGCGTAAATTTCCGAGTTTGACCGTTATTGTGAATAACTTTATCGCGATCATCATGACCGCCATTCTGGCAGTCATCTGGATTGCTTTTGCGCCACTGAAAATCGGCGGACAAGCTTCCTACGTGATAGTACATGGCAATAGCATGGAACCGGGCTTTCACAGAAACGATTTGGCAATCGTAAAGGCGGACTCGAACTACAACGTGGGCGAGGTTGTGACCTACTTTGAGCCCACTTCCGGTGAGAAGATCATCCACCGCATCGTTGGAATCAAGGGAAATCGCTATATTTTCAAGGGTGATAACAATTCGTGGATCGATCCCTATCGCCCCACCAAGGATGAGATCCTCGGCAAATTGTGGATTCACATCCCAAAACTTGGACGGACAATCCTATGGTTGCGTTTGCCAATCAATATGGCACTCATTGTAGGCATCCTTGGAGGATTTGTTATGATAGAAACAAAAAAACAACCAAATCAACATGGCAAACAAAAGAATAAACCGAGCGGGGGATCTGTAGAATGGTTCGAAATGACACTCTACATACTCGGATTTTTAACGCTGGCATTTTTGGTTTTATCTATTTTTTTCTTCAGCCGGCCAGTCACACGAATTGCCGACGATATTGAATATGAGCAAACAGGCATTTACTACTATTCTGCCACCAGCCCCGTCGGAATCTTTGACACCGAAATAATACACTCTGGTGAACCAATCTTCACAAGGCTTACCTGCTCTATCATTATTGGGTTTTCCTATAACATAACAGGGCCAGTACAGGAAGTCACAGGCACGCAACAACTTACCGCACAGATAACAGATACACAAAGCGGCTGGCAACGCACCATTCCGCTTACAGCATCGACAGCTTTCAGCGGCACATCCTATTCCACAACTGCGCCAATTGATTTATGCCAGTTCCAGGCTCTCGTAGACACAATGGGAGAGAAAACCGGATTCCGCCCAAATACCACCCTGACAATCATTTCCAAAATGGCTGTTGCAGCAAATGCCAGGGGTCAGAATGTGTACGATTCTTTTGATTCAAATCTTGTATTCCAATTTGACGATGTACATTTTTACCTGGTCCGAAATGACGAAACCGACCCTTTGCAGTCATCCAAGAGCGGCGTCATCACCAACTCAAACACACAGGCAAACACAGTTAAATTTCTGGGTTTTGAATTGAATGTTCTAAACATGAGAATTCTGGGAATCGGAGGATTAAGCCTGTCACTGCTTGGCTTGTTGATCCTGGGCTGGTATGTCTATATGATTACTCAACGCAGCCAGGAAACCGCCATCCGCATTAGATATGGCTCAATGCTCATGGATGTTTATGACCGCGGTTTTGAAAACCTCACATCTGTGATTGAGGTGACCACCATAGATGATCTGGCAAAACTGGCGGAACGGCAGAATACCACGATCCTACACATGAGCCGCGACTTTCTACATTACTATTTTGTACAGAGTGATGGAACAACCTATCGCTATGTGAACAGAGAAAATCAGAACAGGCAAGCAAATCATACGGTAAGAAGTGAAGTTCCGCCCAATGAAACTGACCAAAACGCAGAAAACACATCAAATCAAAATACAAACGATGAGCCCATACAACCAAACTTCATTCCGAAAAAAGTAAAAATTTCCTATGATGGTCCACTCCCGTATAATGAACAGGATGATCCAAAATAACCATTAACGATAAACTTAAAATGGTCTCAACCGAAAGTCTATGAAAAAACACGTTTTTTTTCAAATCATATTATTTGGGTTGATTGTATTAATCCTTGTCAGTGCGGCGGCAGCTTTTGCGGCGGGTTTATTCATTGAGCCCTCAAATGTGGATTTAAAATCAATTCCTGTTAACGCAGAGGATCTTAAACCGTCCGCCTGTTCTGCATTAACTTTGACTAATATTATCAGGGGATCAGGAACGTTTACCGGCACTGCAAGCAGTGACCTTATCTTGGGAAGTTCCGGGAATGATACGATTGACGGAGGGGGAGGCGATGATTGTATTCTCGGCGATGGCGGCGATGACAACATCACCGGCGGCGATGGAAACGATGTTTGCATTGGCGGACCCGGCGCAGACACATTCGCCACATGCGAGACACAAACCGAATAATCGAAAACTTCCGAAGCAATGCTTCGGAAGTTTTCGATTATCAGCGATCTAACTCGGGCAAGCTAAAACCAAAAAAGGGGAAACACGAAGGACATAAAGAAAGACCTTAAAAACTTCGAGTTTGAAAATTCTTACACAAAAACCAAGCGTCTCACTTGTAAAATATTATTTTTCTGCCAAATGCGCCTGGTACGCCTTCCAGCCGGGACACCAGGTCGTGTGCCATTTCCACAGCCTAGACCAGAATGACGCGGGGTTGGTTTCGGCTCTTTTTCGCATGGGACAGGTTTCGCAAGGGAAGGTCTTTTCTGAAGCGGGGGATTGATTCGTGGTCATGAGTTTACTCCTTTTACAGTTTTATTTTTGCAGCAAGCGGAAAATATCCAGCGCGCGGTTGACACGCTGCGACATCACGCCCTGATCGCTGGTATCGAAATTTGTTCCCATTTCTGAAAAAGTGAAAATATTTCCAGAGGCATGAAGCATAAACATTTGAGTGCGGGAAAAATATTGCGCCAGGCTCTGATCAAAGAAACCACGCACCCAGTCTGTGCTTTCGTTGGAAGTGACAATGTAGCGGGCATCGAACTCAGGATATTCGGGGAAATCCAGCGGAGTGCCGACAAACGACATGCCCCATTCCAGCACCTTGTTTGCCAGTCCGCTCAGCGCATATTTTTGATCGGCTTTTGGAAAGAGGTTAAAGGGCGGAATCTTCAAATACGGCGAGACAATTGCCACCGACTGGCGTTCCGTCCAATTATCATCGTCACCAGAAGTATCCACCAGATCAAACAGGTACATCTCGCCGTCGGGAATCATCCTGCGGGAGACATTCCTCAATTCGTATTTTGTTTGTGATCCCGGGCGGCGGTACAACTCGGAAATTTCGCCTGTCAGTTTCGGGTCTGCTTCCACAGGGGAAAAACTCAAAGACTGGGAAATTTGCTGTTTTTTCTCCACGTCCTTGCGGCTGGACTGAATTGCAAAATAGAGTATCCAGCCGAAAAACACCAGAAAGCCAACCAGAACCAGTGTACCAGTAATATCCATGAGAACCCTCCAAGATAGCATAAACAGGCTAATTTCAAGGAACCTGCGGAACGTTTTATATTTTACTCAGTTCACGCGCATAAACCCAAACAACTTCCACATTCCGCGCATGAATTTGTGACCGCCATCCGGGTTCAGAAATTGATTCGGGCAGGAGCCGGGAATTACCGTGATACCGTTTGCCTTGCACAGTTCCACCGCAGATTGGGAAACGCTGGTCATGCCTGCCGCGAGTCCGGGCTTGGTGCCCATCATGCAGTGCATCCACACATGTTTGATGCCCAAATCCACACACTGCTGGACAATCTGCTCGGTTACTTTGGGATTGGTCAGCATGAAAACCGCATCGGGTTTCTGCGGGATGGATTTCAAATCAGCATAGCACGGGTCGCCCTCAAAAGTGGAAATACGCGGGTTGACCGCATACACCTGATAACCCGCCTCCTTGAAATTTTTATAACTCAAATTACAGCCTGTATCGCGCTTGTCCGATACGCCCACAACGGCAATCTTCTTCTGCGCCAGAAACCCCTCCACAAGTGTCTCGATCTTTGCCATGATAGTTTTCCTTTGGTTTACAAGTTTTTTGAATTTTTCATTTTCTTGAGATATACGCTTCCGACACGCATTTGTTGCATATTTTGCAAGCCGTTTTCAGTCACATCAAATTATATAAAATAGGGCAGGTCAAACATAGATGACAAAAATCATAAAAAATCACGAGCGGGGAATTAATCAAATGGTATCATTGCCGCATGACCTCCGCCCAAAAACGTGTCTTTGCCGTTCTCCTTTTTATCAGCCTCGGCTATTTCAGCGCCTTTATTTTCCCCAACAACACCGGCGCAAAAGACTCGATGATGATTTCGCTCTTCGAGCCTGACGAGTTCGCGCAATATCCCGTTGTGACTCAAATGCTGGAACCCGACGGCACGCTCAACCAGACCATTTACAACTTCATCGCCTACGGTCATTATTATTACGGCTCGCCTTTTTATTTTTTGAGCGCCCTGCTTTTGCTGCCGCTCAAACTTACACAAAACCTTGCCAACACGCAGCTCAACATGCTGCTCCTGCGCCAGTTCATCAGCATCCTGCCGATGCTTGGCGCGCTTCTGCTACTGACCTACACCCAAACCAAATTCACATCGCCCGCCAAAGCCATCGGACTTTTTATTTTTCTACTCTCGGTCTCCGCCGTTGTGGAAAATAACCTGTGGTGGCATGTGGATAGTCTTGCGGTCTTTTTCGCCGCCCTGACCTTGTTCCTGCTCGACAGGGATGATCAACGCTTTGGGCTGAATTTTGCCCTCGCCGCCGCCTCGACGGGGCTGGCAGCGGGGACGAAAGTCATCGGGCTTTTCTTCGTCCTGACCATTCCCACCTACCTGCTGATCGGCATCCTCGCCAAAAAGTTGACGTGGGGCAAGGCGATTGCACAGGCAGTCTTATTCGTCGGCATCATGGCGGTGGCAATCGTGATCTCGAATCCATTCCTGCTCCTGCAAAACCAGCGCGAGGAAATGATAAAGACGCTCACACGCCAATCCCGCTCCATGTATGAAGGCTGGACGCTTGCCTATGATGTGGGACCCGCCTCATGGCTGAACATCATCGAGGAACTCTACGGACGATTGATTTTCATCGCGCTGGCTTTTTTCGCGCTGATTCTTGGAATCTGGCGCGGAGAGAATCGCACCCGTCACCTGTTGATTGCCACCTGGGCGCTGCCGCTTGGCTTGTACATGCTGTTCACCACCGCCATCAAACCGACGCATTTCTTTCTGCCTGTCCTGCTCCCCGTTTATAGCAGCCTGATCGTGCTACTTGAATTTCCACCGTTCAGCGCTGACAAATCCCGCAGACCCATCACCTGGCTCTGGGGCGGATTGGTCGTCGCAATCATCGCTTATCAATTTAATGTAAACATCAACAAAGACGTTCAACTATTCAGCGAAGTGCTTGTGCGCGAAGAAAACGAAGGGTCGCTTATTTTTTACAAAGTTTTGGAACGGGATTATCTGCCGCGCATCCAAACCGATCAACAGCTGAAAGTCTTCCGCGATGTGCGCATGTATTTCCCCGATAATCCGCGCTGGAATGTGCGGACTTTCTGGAACAGCAAATACAGCACCATCGAAAAGATCAAACCCGATATTATTATTCTCTGGGCGCAGCGCATTTTGGATTACACACAGGCAGGCGCGCTCGAAAGCGCAGTAGACCCCGTCGCTTTTCAAGATACATACACCTTCTTTGTCGATGCGGACAATGACCAACTCCGCGGCTACCGACTGATCTACCGCAACGGTCAAGGCTTAATGTTCGTCAACGATGCGATGTATGAACGTTATTTCAAAGAGTAGGTTTACACCATCTAACATAAAACATCCCGCCGGAATGACCAGCGGGATGTTTTATGTTAGATGGTACGCAGTGTCGTTCTGAGCGGAGCGAAGAACCTCTACGACTGCATCAGAGACCCTTCGCTATCGCTCAGGGAATCACCGCTAGGTGCGTAACATCAGTTATTAACCTTATTCTGCTTTCAATTTCTGCAACTTGACAACCAGTTCTGCTTGAATTTCCTTGTACTCTCTTTTTCCTGCCACGTTCTGAAGTTCGTACGGATCGTTGACCAGATCGTACAACTCCACTTCGCCAGTGCTGTATTCGGTATATTTCCATTCTGTTGTTCTCACCGAATAAAACTGCGGAATGATGGAGCCGACTCCTTCTTCTGTTGGCCAATGCTCAAGCAAAATATCCTCACGCCACGCGGATGAAGAATCCTCAAGAATCGGCACCATGCTTACACCATCTACACCATCTGGAACGGATGCGCCAGCCCATTGTGCAATTGTGGGAGCCAGGTCAATATTTGCGACGAGATGGGTGTCAGTGCGCGGGGCATAATACCCGGGTGCATAGACAATAAACGGAACCTTGATACATGCTTCATACGCACAGTTCTTCGTCGCGCCGAAGCGGTGGTCGCCGAGGGTTAATCCGTTGTCGGAGAGGTAGACGATGATTGTATTCTGACTCAAGCCTGCTTTATCGAGAGCCGCTGTAATGGAGGCAATGCCGTCATCAACAGAAAGCAACGAGCGTAGAATCTGCTTGTGTGCCGTATCAACTTCTTCGGGCGAAAGAGGCGAGAGATCCCCAATGTAATCCGGCTTGTCGCTGATATCCTCTTCGTTGAAATTTGGCGGGCGATATTGAACCCAATCCCAGTAATCGCCGCTGGCGCGAAAAGTATCCTTGTGGCGCGGCGCGGAAATATACGGCGAGTGCGGGTTGTAATAGCCAACCATCATGAAGAAGGGCGTGTCACGTTCGTCGCGGATAAAAGCGAGGGCGTTGTTTGTGACCACGTCGGTACTAAAATTATTTTTTGATTTTAGGTACTTAATCGGTGTTCCATTTTGAGATACGCTAAAGTTGAAATAATATTGCAGGCTGCCAATATCATCGTCAACTTTAATATTCTTGCCGAGAAAAGCCTGCCACTCATCCCAGCCTGGTGGAACAACGCCACGCGGTACAAGGTCTTCGTAGCCATTTAGATATTTTCCAAAATATGCAGTACGATACCCAGCCTGTTTCAGCCAGATCGACATGCTGGTGGTGTCATCAAATTTTGGCGCGCCGCCGAAAGGCATACGGTCTGTGTAGACTTCGTGAGTATGCACATATTGCCCGGATAAAATACTTACACGGCTTGGGCAGCATAACGGCGTGGTGACAAATCCATTATCAAAAACGACTCCGCCTGCCATGAGTTGCGTTTTTACAGCGGGCATGTAATCAACGGTATGAAAGGGTTGGTCATCTGTCAGGATGACGATAATATTTGGGCGAGAGTCGCTCATGCGCTCTGGCGAGGCGGGCGTGTCAATATCAATATCAAAAATAATTGGGGAATGTCCAATGATCGGGGTGGGCGGGGCATACGCCACGGGAGCCTCTGCCGATGTGCAGGCGGCGAGAATCAACGCACCGGTCACGGCCACTAAAAATAATTTTATGCTTCGTTTCATTTATGACTCCAAAAATATATTTGACATCTTGCAAAAGTCCAAACGCCTAACCACTGAGGCACTAAGACACTGAGAAAACCAATTAAAAACTCCGTGCCTCTGTGTCTCAGTGGTTCAATTTGGTTTTTTAGAAGCATCCCCTTCAACTTATGCAAGAAGTCTATTAAACTTTATCAGAAATAAAATCTGGACGCTGATTCACGCAGAAAACGCAGATTTTTCTTTTTTGAATCAGCGAAAATCAGCGTTTTTCTGCGTCCAAAACAGGTTCTTTTGTTATTACCGATAAAGTCTATTACGTCTATCCCGTATTTCTCAAGCCGGCGGCAATGCCGTTGATGGTCAAGCGGATCACTTCGCGCATTGCCTGCGCTTCGGCGCTTTCGGCATCCGGCAGGGAGCGCATCCGCCGCAGCATTTCCACCTGGATGTAATTCAACGGGTCAACGTAGGGATTGCGCAATTGCACAGCCACCTTTGTGATGGGTTCGGCATCCAGTAAATTGGTGTGCCCGCTAATGGATAGGACAATATCGCGCGTCTGGTCATATTCAGCACGGACAGTGTCGAAGATTTTCGCGGCTAACTTTTTGTCTGGCACAAGGTCAACGTAAAGAGAGGCAATGTCCATATCGGCTTTGATTAGTGACATCTCGGTATTATCGAGCATGGATTTGAAAAACGACCAGCCGTTGTACATTTCACGCAAAAGGACAAAATCATTGACCGAGGCAAGTGCGGTGCCAAGCCCAAACCAGCCAGGTAAGTTGAAGCGGCTTTGCATCCACGAGAAAACCCAGGGGATGGCACGGATTTTGGTCACTTCGCTGCTTTGCGTACGCGCGGCGGGACGCGAGCCAAAGTGCAGGCGTTTGATTTCATCGAGCGGAGTTGCGGCCTGCCAGAAATCAATAAAACCCGGCGTGCCATAAACAAGATCACGATAAACAGTTTGCGCCGTAGCCGACATGGAATCCATGCTTGTGCGCCATGCGGCGGGAATCTCAACTTGTTTTTTCGTGGGAGAAGAAGCCAGCAGCACCGCATGAATAATTTGTTCAAGATGACGATGCGCAAGTTCGGGATTGGAATAACGCGCGGCAATCGTTTCGCCTTGCTCTGTCAGGCGGAAGCGCCCGTTGATACTGCCGACAGGCTGGGCGCGAATGGCGCGGTTCGCGGGGCCGCCTCCGCGGGCAATGGTTCCGCCGCGACCGTGGAAGATGGTCAGCGTGATTTTATGTTTTTGCGCGACCTCGGTAATGCTCTCCTGCCCCTGATACAGCGCCCAGTTCGCCATGACGTATCCGCCGTCTTTGTTGCTGTCTGAATAACCGATCATCACCATTTGAGCGTCGTTGCAGGTGGCGAGGTGTTCACGATAGACAGGCAATGTAAAAAGATTTTCAAAAATATCCGGCGCAGATTTCAGGTCTTCGATGGTTTCAAAGAGCGGGACAATCTGCATGGCGTTGTCGCAGCCTGACCAGCGAGCAAGGAGCAGCACCGTCAAAACATCGGATGCGGATTTGCACATGGAGATGACAATGGGACCCAACAACTCGGCGCCGTAAATATCGCGGACACGCGTGATGAGTTGAAACAGCGACCATGTTTCAGCGGTAGCTGGAGTCACCCCGGGCTGAATCGCCAGCTCGGGCAGTGGACCAGCTAACAGCCGAGTCAGCAGCGGAAGTTTTTCCTCGTCTGTCATGCCGATAAAATCCGAAGCGATATTGAGCGCGCGCAGAGTTTCATCCAGTGTGGTATTGAAGCGGGTTGATTCTTCGCGAATATCGAGGCGCATCATGTGCAGCCCAAAAATATGCAGCCGATGACGAATATTTTCAATCTCATCCTGCGCCAGCGAGGCGGGCAGATTCGCGGCGATGATGTCGATTGGCTTAAGCAGATCCTTTAAATTGATGCGCGCCTGATGTGGTTTGCGTTCAAGCAAATTCTCGATCATGCCATCGTTCGAGGCGTCTTTTAAATCGGCGGCAAGCAACGAAAGCACAAGGCGATACGGCTCTGCGGCGTAGCGTTCTTCGATGGACGCGACATGCGGCGGGAGCGGACGGCGGGCTTCGACCCAGGCAGTGAGCTCGGGCGGGGGCGGCAGACGGCGGGCGCTCATGGTCAGGCGGCGCGCGAGGTCGTGCATGGTCTGGCGGTTGCTTTCGACGGCAAGTCCGCGATGCAGGCGCAAAGTTTCAGCGGTGACCTTGTGCGTTACGTTGGGATTGCCGTCGCGATCGCCGCCCATCCACGAGGCGAGTTGAAGCCAGCTCGTAGGCGAAACAACTTCGGGGTAGTGCAGCGCGAGCGCGTGGGCGAGGTCTTCGTAAAGCGCGGGGAGCGAATCCAAAAAAACTGATTCAACAAAATACAATCCTGTGCGCACTTCGTCGGTGGCGGCAGGGCGCGTGGTGCGGTGGCGGTCTGTGAGCCAGAGCGCCACAATTTCGGCGCGAATTTTTGCGCGGAGTTTTTCCCTTTTCCGCGGCGAAAGATTTTCATTTGAAAAATCATCCAGCAGACACGCGAGCCGTTGAAGTTTTGAGATCATTGTTCGGCGGCGCGACTCGGTGGGGTGCGCCGTGAGCACGAGTTCAATGGAAAGCCCGTTGAGCAGGCTCTGCATTTGCTCGGCGGTCACGCCCTCTTTTTTCAGCAAAGCAATTGCATCGCCCACTGATTCATCGAGCGGGTTGGGCGAAAGTTTTTTCTCACGCTCACGCAATTGATGCACGCGCTGATTTTCCTCAGCCAGATTGACCAGGTCAAAATAGGATGTGAATGCAGCCGAGACAGCACGCGCGGAATTGACATCCAGCGCCTCAACCTGCGCCTTGAGTTGATTCGCCGCCTCAGCATTCCCGCCCCTTCGGTCTTTCGCCGCCGCGCGAATGCGCTCTTCAGTGGCAAATAATTCCGGCGACTCAAGCTCGCCAATGACATTTCCAAGAATGTCGCCCAGTAAATGAATAGAGGTAGAAAGTTCCATAGGGCGGTAGTATAACGAATAATGACCTTTGATTCAAAGGCAATCTTACGCGGGAGTGGCTAATATAGTAGGCATGTCCATATTTTTCACCACGGAGACACAGAGTCACAGAGAAAAAACCGCAAAAAACCTCAGTGACTCCGTGACTCCGTGGTGATAGATTTTTTCAGCCCATCCTTTTAGCCACTCTCTCTTACGCTGATGTTTTTCTAACAAAACTCTTACTGCGGCATTGATGCAGACGATATAAAATTTTATCCGAAACAAGAAATCATCCACAGACTTTCCGGATTTCACAGATTGGATTTTTTCTGACAAAAAATCTGCGAGAATCTGCATGGCTTTTCCAAGGTCGCTTGACATCTTTTTAATTTTGTAGCAGGCTTAACGCGAAAAGCGCAAATTGGGCGAATTTTCGCGAAACTCAATAAAAAATTCGCGTCATTCGCCTTTTTGCGGAATTCGCATTAAGCTTTTCCTGACCTTGGAAAAGCCTTGCGAGAATCTGTGCAATCTGTGGATAACCGGCTTATGCTATGGGATAATAGTAGGTCGGGCTTCCAGCCTGACACCGCTAAAAAATTAATGGCTTGGCGGGTTACAAACCCGCCCTACGAATATATTTTCAGGAGTCACACATGACAGACACAAATGATTCATCGCAACAATTCACGTTCAAGGCAGAGACAAAACAACTGCTTAATATTTTGATCCATTCACTGTACAAAGACCGCGAGGTTTTCCTGCGGGAATTGCTCTCGAATGCATCCGACGCACTCAACCGTCTGCGCTTCGAGATGGTCACCAATCACAATGTGCTCGACTCAGCCGCGGAATTAAACGTCCGCATCACACTTGATAAAGATGCGCGCATGCTCACCATTCAAGATACGGGCATCGGCATGACGCGCGATGAAGTGATCGAAAATCTCGGTACCATTGCCCAGTCAGGTGCGCGCAAATTTTTGGATGCGACCAAAGATCAAAAGGTCGATTTCACCCAGGTCATTGGTCAGTTCGGCGTAGGATTTTATTCCGTGTTCATGGTGGCAGAATGGGTGCGGGTCACGTCCCACTCATTTAGTCCCGATGCCGAAGCGGTCAGTTGGTACGCCACCGGTGACGACAACTATCAGATCAGCGCATCAACCATGAGCGAGCGCGGCACGAAGGTCGAGATCAAACTCAAAGAGGATGCCGCAGAATTCGCCGAGGACTATCGCATCAAGAACATCATCCACAAGCACTCGGATTACATCGGCTTCCCCATTTATATCGGCGACAGCAAAGATGCGGTCAACAAGCAGACCTCGCTCTGGCGCACGTCCAAGCAGGAAGTGACCGACGAGCAATACAAGGAATTTTATCGCCAGACCACGTTGGATTTTGAAGACGCGCTGCTGCACGTGCATATCTCAACCGACGCGCCCGTACAGTTGTACGCGCTGCTCTTCATCCCCAGCAAACTGGAGCGCGGTGTTTTTGCCCTGCGAAAAGATGACGGGCTGAAATTATATTCACGCAATATTTTGATCGATGATTACAACAAGGATTTGCTGCCCGATTACCTGCGATTTGTGCAAGGCGTAGTGGACTCAGAGGACTTGCCGCTTAACGTCTCCCGTGAAACTGTTCAGTCGAGTGGGCTGATGCAACGCCTGAAGAAAGTACTGACAAACCAGGTTATCAAAGAATTGGAAAACCTCGCAAAAAATAACGTGGAAAAATATCACGCGTTCTGGCAGGAGTTCGGCGTTTACCTCAAACAAGGAATCGCCGCCACCCCAGCCGATGCCGACAGTATTAATCCGCTGCTGCGCTTTAAGACAAATTTGAACCCGGAAACCTGGTCTGCGCTGGATGAATATGTTTCGCGCATGAAAGAAGGGCAGAAGGAAATTTTCTACATCGTTGGCGAAGACCCGAAGTCCGTTTTACGCAGTCCGCATTTGGATTATTTCCATTCACAAGGCACGGAAGTCCTGCTGCTGACCGACCCGATGGATTCGTTCATGCTGATGGGCTTGCATCAGTACAAGGATTTTGAATTAAAGAATGTGGCACAGGCTGAAATAGACACGACTCAAAAGCCAAAAGACCAACCTGAAGCAGAGAAAATTCCCGACGCAGATTTCAACACACTCGTCGAACGCTTCAAGCAAGTCCTCGGCGAAAGCGTTGCCGATGTCCGCGCCAGCAACCGTCTTTATGAATCTGTTGCGCGTTTGGTGGACGCCGACAGTAACTCCAACCCTGAATTACAGCGCGTTTATAAATATCTCGGCAAGGAATATGAAATCCCCAAGAAAGTTTTGGAACTCAACCCTGCGCATAATATCCTGAAAAACCTGCTCAAATTGGAGTCGGGTTCAGAATTACAGAACATCATCATTGAGCAAATCTATGATAGCGCCCTGCTGGTGGAAGGACTGCATCCCGACCCGTCGAGCATCGCGGCGCGGGTTCAGCAAATTATGGAAGCGGCTTTGACACAGAAAACTGAGTAAAAAAAAAGAGGCAGTCATTTTCAAAAGTGACTGCCTCTTTTTATACTCCTAAAAAAGGGCTACCTTAATACAGCAGAAGATGATCTCGGTCTTTGTCGTAGCAGCATCCTTTTCAGAATTCAATGCATGGGTAATTTTCTTGTATAATGTAAAAAGTATTTTGTCTCTTATTTCACAAAAGGATTGGTTACATGAAATTTTTTCGCCTGGCATCGCTGACACTTCTGGGGATTTTTTTATTCAATATTTGTTTCGTTCCAATCCTGAAGGCGCAAGCATCACCCGTTGCAGATGAAAACCCATATAACGGACCGGTACGTTTCGAGCGTTTGGCTGTCGAAGATGGACTGCCAAACGCAACTGTTTTATCGGTTCTGCAAGACCAGCAGGGATTCATGTGGTTCGCCACAGCAGATGGTCTGAGCCGTTATGATGGCTATTCATTCAACACATTCCGCCACGATGTTAACAACCCAAACAGCCTCAGCAATAACAACACATTCGCATTGATCGAGAGTCAGGATGGATTGATCTGGGTGGGAACCGACCCGGGCGGGCTGAATGTCTACGACCCCAATACTGGAAAGTTCAGCGTATATTTGCACGACGAAGCAAATAAGAACAGCCTGATTGACAACAGCATTTGGTCGCTGATGGAAGCCAAAGATGGAAGTATATGGGTCGGCACACGCGCAGGATTAAGTCATCTTGACCGCAAGACAGGCATATTCAAGAACTATGTCAATAATCCCGATGCTCCACGCTCGTTTGCCGGCACAGTGGTTTTTCGCATTTATCAAGACCGTTCCGAAGCCATCTGGATCGGCACAGGCAGCGGTCTGCAAAGATATGATCCCAAGACAGACGATTTCACGCTCTTTCAAAACAATCCCGATGACCCGAACAGCATCAGCGGCAATAGTGTTTGGGCGATGCTGGAGGACAGCCAGGGTAACTTCTGGGTGGGAACGCGCAAGGGCGGACTTAATCGCTTTGACCGTGCCAGCGGCAAGTTCACAGCGTACCGAAATGATCCAAACGACCCAACCACGATCAGCACCGATAAAATTTGGAACATTTATGAAGACCGCAGCGGTAATCTCTGGATACTCACAGAAGATGGCGGTCTCAATTTATTTGACCGTAAAACAGAATCTTTCACATCCTTCCAATATAATCCAAACGATCCTTCCACCATCAGCAACAACGATCTCTATTGGATGACCGAAGATCGTTCCGGTGTATTGTGGATCACCAGCCGGTATGGAGGCGTGAATAAATTCTATCCAGCTTTATGGCGTTTTGGGTTATACCGCAGCGTCCCCGGCGACCCCAACACGCTGAATTCCAACAGCCTTTATTCGATCCTTGCCGAAAAAAACGGCGTGGTCTGGATAGGCACATTTGGCGGCGGACTCAATCGTTTTGACCGCAGAACCGGCACAATGACCGTCTTCAAGAACGATCCGAACGATCCTGCCAGCATAGCAAACGACAAAATCTATTATATTTACCGCGACGAACAAGGCGTTCTATGGGCTGCGACATCAGGCGGCGGACTCAATCGCATGGACCCTATGACCGGAGAATTCACAGACTACAGATACACGCCTGAGGCGCCAGATGTGATTGACAGTAATTACTTAACTGTGATCGATTCCGCAGGAAATGGAAGATTATGGGTTGGCACACTCGGCTACGGTCTGGACTTATTCAACACCAGAACTGGCGAAAGGGATAAATATTATCCGCCCGACCCTAACAATCCCAATGCGCTAACAGAAGGTACGGTTTATGACATTGCAGTTGAAAAGTCGGGACAGGTGTGGATCGCCACCGCGCGCGGCGGATTGGAACTGCTCGATCCAAAAACCGATATTTTTACCCACCATCTTCATGATCCAAAAAACCCGGACAGTATTCTAAGCGATACCGTACATGCCATTTACCTCGACGAAAAGAACGGCATGGTATGGGCTGGCACCGCCGGCGGTCTAAGCGGATTGGATCTCGCCACACAGAAATGGAAAAACTACACAATAGCTGATGGCTTACCCAGCGATACGGTCGTGGGCATCCAGCCGGGCAAAAATAACGATTTATGGATCAGCACTGGCAAAGGGATCAGCCATTTTTCCATCAAGACAAACTCATTCAAAAACTACAGCGCCCGTGATGGATTGCAGGGCGATCAGTTTGCAATCGCAAGTTCACATCTTGGACCAGACGGCGAGGTATTCTTTGGCGGATCGAACGGCTTGACCTTTTTCGACCCGGACAAGATCGCCGATAACTCTTACCTGCCGCCCATCGTGTTCACCGATTTCCAATTATTCAATGAGTCTGTTCCCGTCGGGAGCAAGATTTTATCCAAACCCATCGAAAAGACCGGGCAGATCCCATTGACCTATGACCAGTCGGTATTCACAATTAAATTCGCCGCGCTAAGTTATCAGATCTCATCCAAAAATCTTTATCAATACAAAATGGAAGGGTTCGATAAAGATTGGTCGCCTGCGCGCACAAAACAGGAGGCGACCTACACCAACCTGACGCCCGGAACCTACACGTTTATGGTGCGCGCCTCGAACAACGACGAGGTATGGAATAAAGCCAACCCGCAAAAACTCATCATCACCATCACGCCTCCCTGGTGGCAGACATGGTGGTTCCGCATTGGAGCGACGGCGGCTTTTATCCTGTTGATCATTGGCGGAGTCCAGCTGCGTATCCGCGGCATTCGCGCCACAAATAAGGAACTGGAAAAGCGAGTGAAGGAACGGACCAAGGAATTGCAGGAAGCCGAGGAACAATTACAACTGAGCAATGACGAGCTCAAAAAACAACTTGAGGAGATCACCGATCTGGAAAGGAAAGTCCACGAGATGGCGATCCACGACGCGCTGACAGGCTTGCATAACCGCTACCATCTCTCGGAGTGGCTGGAATCTGCATTATGCCTCGCACAGCGCAAGAAGCACTCCATCGCATTTCTGTTGTTGGATATGGATCACTTCAAGGAGCTCAACGACACATACGGGCATCAAGCCGGCGATGAAGCGCTAAAATCCGCCGCCCAAACCATCGTCAATCAGATCCGTAAAAGCGACATCGCCTGCCGCTACGGAGGCGAAGAGTTCATGGTCATCATGCCGGAAACCAGCCGCCCCGATGCGATACAGCGCGCGGAACAATTCCGAAAAGCTACTGAAAGCCAGCAAGTGATGTATATGGGACAGTCCATTCAAGTCACAGTTTCGATCGGGATCGCAATTTACCCCATGCACGGAAGCAACGTGGACGAAATTCTGTCGGCAACAGATAAAGCGTTGTATCAAGCAAAAGAAACTGGCAGAAACAAAATCGTTATTTATTCTCCGGAAGACGGACAATCTCAGGAGATCAACATGGCATCGCCAAAGGAATAAAAGCGATAGCCTTCTTTGATGGCGATTTCATAAGTTTGTAAAATTCTTTCACGCCCCGCAAAGGCGCTGACCAGCATAATCAGCGTGGATTTGGGCAGGTGGAAGTTTGTGATCATCGCGTCCACGACTTTGAATTTATAGCCGGGGAGGATGAAGATGTTTGTTGGACCGATAAAGGAAGCTAGTAAAGACAAAAATCACTAAAAATCTGTCGGCAATATCATTGACTCACGTCAGTTTATATTGTATATTGAAGACACTCCGATGGGGAGTAGCGCCCGACTTTTTCGGGTGGATAGTCGTCAAGACGGAAAGAGATTTCCCGGCTATCTGAAAGAAAATGCAAGACCATCGCCTTTCTAGGCGGTGGTCTTTTTTGTTACATTAAAGGAGATAATATGTCTAAACAAATTTCGCAAATTGTCCGTATAGGTCAATTGAAAGGGGCAAAATTGAAAATCAAAGCGGTTAAAAATGACGGCTTGCAAGAGTATGCCGCCATCATAAATCGGGGTACGGTTGTCCAGCCAATGTCTGGTTGGGTGCTTGCCAGCCTGCGCGGACAGACATTCTACCCATTCCCGGACGATTTAATGTTCGAACCTGGCATGATCGTGAAGGTTCAGAGCGGGCAGCAGGAACCAAACGAAACGAACAATATGCAGGATGCCTGGGCGAATTTGTTGTGGACGGTTGAGCAGGTTTGGAACAACCGCGGCGATATTGCAATCTTGTTTGACGCGAATGGCTTGGAAGTTGACCGGCATTCCTATCCGCACGAGCGTGTAATGGGGAGCAGTTCCAATCGTCGAAAAGTATTGGTACACAAAGACGACGGCTTTGAAATTGTCAACGAATCGCTCAGCCGAGTGAAGAAAGTAACCAGTAAATAGAGAACTTACTGTCATTGCTTTCAACCACCAACAGGAGAAAATTAAAAATGGACTTTCTAGAAGAATTATTCGATCTTGACAAGCGCAAACATAAAAAAAGAGGCGGTGCCTTCCACAATGACGATCATGATGACGATCATGACCGCTACCATCAATATCCAGCCAATGCATATCCCCAGGTTCTTGCATATCATATGCAGGCTTCTTCAAACCCTGCCGCTTTTCCATCCAGTATTGTTTGCCGCAGGTGTTCCACACAAACTGTTCAAGGCGCTAAATTTTGTCACGGATGCGGAACAGCCATTGAGATGGTTTTGAATTGCGCCAGCTGTGGTTCGAAGTTGCCTGTCGATGCACCCTTCTGCTCACAATGTGGATATAGAAAATGGATAAGGTCAATATCATGAGCAATAAGTCCATTCAAATTACTGAATTTGACCTCCGACGATTGATTAAACTGCTCAGAGAGGCTGAACATACAGACTATCGTGGAAGCGAATACCTTGACAAACTTCGAGCCGAACTCGATTGCGCACAGATTGTGCCTTCACAAGCGGTCTCACAAGAAGTTGTCACGATGAATTCCACAGTGGTGGTACTCGATTCCATAACCAGGGAAGAAGAAACTTACACTTTGGTCTTTCCAGAATACGCAGATATTGGGCAAGGCAAGATATCCATCCTGGCACCAGTCGGTACTGCAATGTTAGGTTGTAAGGTTGGAGATTCTTTTGAATCGAAGGTGCCTGCCGGTAAACGGAGACTGAAAGTCAAACAGATTATCTATCAGCCGGAGGCGGCAGGAGATTACCATTTATAGACAATACATTTCTTGCATCAGCAAGAGCATTGATGTCGTGAATATAAGTAATGATGACTCCACTGCAAAAAGGGTAGCAACCCTCGTCAAAACCGAAGAAAATTAATATACTCAGCCCATGTTCAGAAAAAACACCAAACACCAACAACCCGCATTAATTAGCGCCGCCAGTGAACTGCCAGAGAAACAACGCAAACGTCTG
>CAMCQT010000036.1 GCA_945877125.1 Candidatus Brevifilum fermentans
CCGGCGATCTGTGTATTGTTCAGCCCTTCAACCATCAAGGCTAAAACTTCACGCTCGCGCTCCGTCAAGTCAAGTCCGGGAGTTGGCGGCAGGTTGGCTGTCTCGACCAGAGATTGAGCAACTTCGGGCGAGAGCGTGGCGCGTCCCGCATGTGCGGCGCGGATGGCCCGCACCAGATCATCTGCCGAGACATCCTTGAGTAAATAGGCAATCGCTCCGGCTTCGAGCGCGGTCTTGATCAGTTCCCCTTCCTTAAAACTGGTCAGGGCAATCACCTGCACCTGCGGATACTTTTCACGGATGATGCGGGTTGCGGCCGCTCCGTCCATTTCCGGCATGACCATATCCATCAGCACTACGTCCGGCATAATTTCGCCGCAGAGTTTTATGGCTGACTCGCCGTTTTCGGCTTCGCCCACCAGTTCCAGTTCATCAAAAACCTTTAAGAAGGTTGCCAGTCCTTTGCGTACCATGGCATGATCGTCAACCAGCATAATGCGGATTGGTTCGGAAGAAATTGTCATAAAGACTCCTTAAGCGAAGCACCCTGTCGGGTGGATGGGGTGAATGTCCAGCAGATCGTAAGTTCAGTACCCTGACCCGGCTGGCTTGAGATGGTCAGCAGCGCTCCCACAGCTTCTGCGCGTTCCTGCATCATGCCCAAGCCATAATGACCTGAGAAGGTTTTTTGGGTATCAAAACCTTTACCATTGTCACGAATGCGCATTTCGATCACAGCCGCTTCCTGCGTTAGGTTGATTTCTACCTGGCTGGCTTTGGCGTGTTTGGCGATGTTATTAAGCGCTTCCTGACAGATACGATAAAAGGCAACCTGCGCCTCGGCGGGCAGGAAAAACTCTCCGGTTATGTCAACAGCCACAGGGATGTTGGTTCGGCCTGAGAACGCATTCCCCAACAGGCGCAACAGGTCGCTCAGGCTTGAATCGGTCAGCGTGGAAGGACGCAGTTCAGCGAGAAGCGTGCGCATCTCAGCCATCGCGCCGCGCGTCAAACGCCGCAAGTCTTCCAGCGAGCGCCGCGCCTCCTCCTGGTCACGATCCCACAGGCGCGGCAGGACTTCGGCAATTAATCCCGCAGAAAAGAGCGATTGATTGACGGCATCATGCAGGTTGCGTGCCAGACGCTGCCGTTCTTCGAGTACTGCAAGTTCCTGCGCCTGCCCATACAACTCTGCGTTGATCATGGTGATCGCGGCTTGATTGGCTACGCTTAGGGCTAAATTGGCATGGTGCGCTGTGAAATAATTTTTGGTGGATTCAGCGACGCCCACGCCGCCGATAATACGCCCCTTCACTGCCAAAGGTATCCACATCCAAGACTGCATTCCTTCGAGCAATTCAGCCGCTGCTGTCCCAAAAACCGAACGCAAAAATTGCGCCTGCGGGTTATCACTCAACACATCCGCAACACGAATGGGGCGATGTCCGTTAAATAACGTAGTCAGGATTTCAGGGGTATTCAAGGGAATACGAATAGGTTCAGATTTGTTAAGTTGTCCAGTCCCACGTATGGCCAGTGTCACTAAAGTAGAGTCTTGCAATGTGAATACCGCGCCATGTGTGTACTCGATAATCTCGTGTAATTGGTCGAGAACCAAACCTGGTTGAAGTTCCAATGTGGATGCCAGAGTATGTGAGATGGCAAGCAGAGTCGCCTGTTCGCGCCTGCGCGCCTCAATTTGATCGCTTAGCGTTTTTTCTATTTGAATGCGCCGGCTGACATCTCGGATAACGCTCAGCAGACACGGTTGACCCCGATAGTTGATCGTAGATTTGCGTACTTCGACGTAAAACGGTGAACCATCCCTGTGTAAATGGACAACAAGCGATTCCAATACATCACCCGCTTCAGCAGTACGAACGTGCTCCATAAACACGGCATAGCTTTCAGCCTGCATAAAGACAACTGGATTCAGTCCTATGAATTCCTGACGAGTATAACCATACATCTCACACGCGGCGGGATTAGCTTCAACCACCAAGCCCATCTCCATATCAAAGATAACCAACGCTTCGCTGGTGGCTTCAAAAATATTCCGGTATTCGTCTTCAGAAGTTAATCGGTTATCAATACTTTGACGCATATATTTTCCTTCGACTTTGTTCAATTTCTTGAAGATGGTGTGTTTCAGCCAGAACATCCTTCAGCTTGGTTTCCATTTCAAGATTGATCAGATCGCTATTAACATAATCTGCAAACTGAATTTGAATTTTATTGTACTGCGTAATAACTCATCCCAGCACTACCCGCACTTCGTGTAGTTGACCATCATCCGCCAGCGGAATTATTCCATCGGACAATCGAACTCCATCCAAGATAACCTGTTGGATGCCGCGATTAATGTTATGCGGATTCTCGACACTGATCTTGTAATGCGTCATTCCAAAACGATAATCCACTTTGAAGCCTGTCCAATTGCGCGGAATACACGGGTTGAACTTGAGCGCGTTGCCGACTCGCGTGATTCCCAAAATGGCTTCGATGCCCAAGCGATACATCCACGCGGAGGAGCCTGTGTACCAAGTCCAGCCGCCTCTGCCGACATGCGGAGGCACGCCATAAATATCGGCGGCGATGACGTACGGCTCCACTTTGTAGCGCGCTGTTTTCTCAGGCGTATCTGCGTGGTTGATGGGATTCAACATGCGGAATAACTCTGCAGCCCGGTCTCCCTGTCCGAGTTTTGCAAATGCCCAGGCAGTCCAAATGGCGGCGTGGGTGTATTGTCCGCCGTTTTCGCGGACGCCTGGCAGATAGCCCTTGATGTAACCAGGGTCATGCGCCGACTTATCGAATGGTGGTGTAAATAATAAAATCATCTGCTCGGCTTTCTTCACCAGCCGTTTGTTGACCGATTCCATCGCCTGCGCCGCCCGCTCAGAATTCGCCGCACCCGATAACACCGCCCATGATTGAGCAATTGAATCGATCTGACATTCAATGCTTTCGTGCGAACCCATCTTCGAGCCGTCATCATAAAAGGCGCGCAGATACCATTCGCCATCCCATGCCTGGGATTCAAGCGCCTGCGCTAATTTCTCAGCCTGTTGCAGATACGACGCGGGGTCGTCCTTCATCAAAACTGCCAGCGACGCAAAACGCTTGAGCGTGGCGTGCAGGAACCAGCCAAGCCAAATGCTCTCGCCGCGCCCGTCCATGCCGACACGGTTCATGCCATCGTTCCAATCCCCGCCGCCCATCAGCGGAAGTTCATGCTTGCCCGATGTGTTTCCTTTTTCGATGGCACGACGGCAATGCTCGTAAAGCGTATGCGATTCTCTTGCTGTTTCATATTGCGTGTACCGTTCGGCTTCATCCGCTTTGAGCGCTTCGCCTTTCAGGAAGGGGATGGTCTCGCTCAAAATGGATTCGTCACCTGTGGCAGAAACATACTCGGCGGCGACGAACGGCAGCCAGAGCAGGTCATCCGAGAAGCGCGTGCGAACCCCGCGACCCGCGGGCGGATTCCACCAGTGGAGCACATCGCCTGCATCGAACTGGTGCCGCGCCGCTTCCAAAATTTGCGCGCGTGCGATGTCGGGGCGGGTATGCAGCAGCGCCATCACATCCTGTAATTGGTCGCGGAAACCGAACGCTCCACTCGATTGATACAACGCGGTGCGTCCCCACAAACGGCACGCCAATGTTTGATACATCAGCCAGCGGTTGAGCATGATATTCATACTTTGATCGGGCGTTTCAACGGTGATGACGTTGAGGATCTCATCCCATTTCTGTTGGACGGATTGCCAAACCGCCTCAACCTCCACCGACGATTGAATCTGCCCCATCAGCTTTAGGCTTTCATCCCGATCTTTTCCTTCGCCGATCAAGAAGAAGACTTCTTCCGATGCGCCAGGTGCAAGGTCAACGTGGAGTTGGATAACCGCGCACGGGTCAAGCCCTGCATTGACCGCGCTTTCCAATCCAATGCGACCAAGAGCCGCGGGCGCGCGCAGACTTCCCATGCGACCCAAAAATTCGGTGCGGTCGGTTGTGATGTTATGCGGATATTTACTGGCGGCGAGAAACGCCACGCGTCCGCCGAACTCGCTGTTGAAATGATTGGTGGCAATCAAAGCATTTTGCTCAGGGATGAACTCAGGCATGATGTGCGCTTGCTGCGTGTCGCGCGTTGTGCTAAGCACCCATTCGGCATAATAAGTAACGGTGACACGGCGCGGACGTTCCCACAGATTTTGCAAACGCAGTTGCACAATTTTGACAGGCGCGTCAGGCGCGGCAAATAATCTCAAGTTTTGATTCAGTCCGTGACTCTGACTCTCGAAGATCGAATAGCCCGCGCCGTGACGAATCACATGTGTCGTGTCAGCGCCAGCGGGCATAAGCGTCGGCGACCAGACCAAGCCAGTTTCTTCATCGCGCAAGTAGATCACTTCGCTCGGCATATCGATGACGGGGTCATTGCGCCACGGGGTCAGGCGGTTCTCGCCGCTGTTCTCTGCCCAGGTGGAGCCGAAGCCTGATTCGGAAACCAAAAATCCAAACTGCGGATTGGCGATGACGTTGATCCACGGGTGCGGTGTGTGCTGACCTGATTTGAGATGGATGACATATTCTTTGCCATCGGGACTGAATCCGCCGAGACCGTTATCTGTCAGCAGGTCAATTGGCAGGGACAGCGAAGCCGTCGGTTCAGGATCAACTGTCGGGGAGAGTGAAGCGGTGAACTGCGGCAGGCGGGTGGTTTGCAGAGTCAAACGCAAGGCATGTTCGGCAAGCGTCCCGTTCTTTTCATCCAAAATAACACCCGCCACCGTTTCAAATAAAATCTTGTCGGCAGGTTGAAGTTGATCGGCACGCAGAATAAAAATTCCGTTGCGTTGATTCAGCGAATCCGCCGCGCCCATGCGCGAAATTTGGCGCACAATGGTATTGTGCAAGTCGAGGGCATAGCCCGTATCCTCTTCATTGAGGATGACCAGATTGACCGTGACGTGGCGGCTGCGCCAATAGATAAAGGCTTGCAGGGCTTCAACAAGCAGAGGCGATTCGCCATCGCGAATGCGCGTCATCAAAATCGGGTAATCGCCAGAAACGCCGAACGCCCACAGGTCAGACTGCCCTTTCACGTTTTGCGCGAGGACATGCGGCGCGGCGCGCAAGACGCCCGTTGGATAAAGCAAGGCAGATAAAAGGCGTTGGATGTTTTCGACCGCATAAGCATTCAGTCCGAGGTCGAGTAGTTCATGCTCGCTTTGAGCGCGGGCGTCATCGAAGGCGCGGTGAATGGATTGACCCGACTGATAACGGGAAAGTTTTTCCAAAGCTTCGGCGCGCGATGGAGCCGCCAGAGTCAGGAATGTGACGCGCGTTTTTCCATGCGGCTTCAAATCAATTTCCTGACCGAGCGACATAATCGGGTCGAGAGTCCCGCCTGTGGTTCCAGAAAGATGACCCTTGGAACTTTGCAATGCTAGCGGCGTGTGCATGGTCTGCGACCTGCCGAGGAATTTAGCGCGGTCACTTTCATGTTCGCCAGTCACTTTGCGCCCGAATTCAATAATCATCGCATGGATTAACACAATAGGCTTTTCATCCGCCGAGCGCGGACGACGCGTGAACAGCAGCGCATTCTCGTTGGGAAGATATTCGCTTTCGATAAAAAGTTTATTGAACGCGGGATGCCGCCTATCGGCAGCCTGCGCCGCGAGCACCACTTCGCCGTAACTGGTCAGTTTCAACTTGCGGGCTTGATGACTGTCGTTCAAGATATTCACGCGCCGAATCTCAACCCCATCCGTGCTGATGGTGACTCCAGTCCGCAGTGAAATTCCATTGTCTGAACGTTGGAACTCAACCTTGTGCGGATAAAACATCACGTCAAGATGTTCGGTCGCACACTCGATGGGTTGACGAGTGGCAGACCAAAGCGCTCCGCTCTCGCGGTCTTGTAAATAAATCCACGTGCCCCACGGGTCGAGGGTGGTGTCGGCATTCCAGCGCGTCAACGCAAACTCGCGCCACTGACTGTATCCGCCGCCTGTGTTAGTGATCATGAGGCTGGTATCGCCTTGCGAAAGGACATGCACCTGCGGAATGGGACTATCCACCGCCACGCGCCACGGCTCACTGCTTACCAAACGCGTGCCTTCGGGCAAATCCGCTGGCTCGTCGAGATGCGGATATTCAATCGGCGGGTTCTGCGGAATTTTTTCCTGCAATAACAGTTCGATGCTTTGGATATGTTCATCGGCGTGGAAACGCTGCACCATCACATCGCCTAATAAATAATTACAAGCCGCCACCAGAATCATGCCCTGATGATGCGCCATGTAAGACTGCACAATATTATGTGGCTTACCCGCTGGCATATCATCCCAGTGTTTTTCTGGGAAACGCGTCTTGGTGAAATCAAGCGCTTCATAAAAGCCGAAACGCCCAAGCATTTTCAACTCTTCCAATCGCGCCATGTTTTCCAAGACGGCTTGCGGCTGTAACGAAAGTCCAATCATCGAAGCGTACGGCGTGATGACCAGATCATCGGGCAGGTCGCGTTTGTATCCCAGCACAGGTACGCCAAACGCCTGATATTGATAATTCAAATTGAGGTCGAAGGCATGGTAGCCCGATTCAGAAATACCCCAGGGAACTTCCTGCTCCGCGCCGTAACTGACCTGCGCTTCGAGCGCAACGTAGCAGCTATCCGAGAGAAATGTCCCGTCGTAATTTTTGGTAAACAAGGTCGGCATGAGATATTCGAACATCGTGCCGCTCCACGAGAGCAACACCTGTTTGCCGTCCACCTTCGTCACGGGTCGCCCAAGATGCTGCCAGTGACTGTGCGGCACGTCACCTTTTGCGATCGCGATCAGGCTGGCAATCCGCGCTTCGGATGCGAGCAGGTCATAATAGCTTGGGTCAAGTTTTTCGGTGCTGGCGTTATAGCCAATGTGGAACACTTGTCGGCGTTCGCTGAACAGGAAGCGGAAATTCATACCCGTCACAGCGGCGTTTGCCCGATCTGCCAACTCTTGAAATTCAATCAACATGGATGCAACCGTCACTTGCGCCGACGATAGATCATCCTCAAATTTTTGACACCATTCACGCGCCGCTTCATTTTGCGATTTGAAATTGTTCAATGCGGTTTGGATGTTCTCGTACACCGCGCCCGCTTCCCCAAGCGTGGGCATTTCGGCGGGCAGGCAGTCGCGCAACGTGGGCGGCATATCCCGACCCAACCAGGGCGCGAACAAATCCAAACTACGCTGCATATCCTGCAAACTGTGATGCAGCAAGTCGAGATACAGTTGGAGTTCGGTCAGGGATTCGGCTTTGAGATTGGGATGACTCTCCAGCAATTCGATCAAGCGATGCGAGACTCCTTCCCAGCCTTCGCCTGAGAGCCAAACGAGAGTTTTTGTCCACGCTGATGGCTGGTTCTGGATCGCGCTGACGCGCTCGTAAATGCTGGTCAACTCCACTTCAAAAGATTCGAGCGAAGCATGTGGATTATTTTTTTCGAGCGCTTGCAGTGTCTCAGCCAGAATATCCAAAATGACAAGCAGCCCCTGCCAGCGGTTTTGTCCCAACAGCGGCGCAGATGTCAGGGTCAAGCAACCCTGCCTGAGCGTGATTAAGCACGCCGCGAGGTTTCCGCTATCCACTGTGGAAATATAGCGTGGCGGCAACGCAGTCATCGTCTGCGAGTCGTACCAGTTCAGAAGATGTCCGCGATAATGTTCCAACTTGTCCATGTTCTCAAACGTCGAACGCAAACGGAGAGACAACTCAGCCAGTCCCATGTACCCGAAATCATACGCCGACAAGGTGGAAACGAGAAATAGCCCGATGTTGGTCGGCGTGGTGTAGTGCGCCACGTTGCCGCGCGGCGATTCTTGATAATGGTCGGGCGGCAGCCAATGGTCATCGGGTCCTGCGAATTGTTCAAAGAATGCCCAAGTGCGCCGCGCCAAACGTCGCACTTGTCTACGCTGAGTTTCCGAGAGCGGCGCGGTGACGTGTGTCACAGGCTGGCTGATAACGTAAGCGACTTGCGGCGCGACAAGCCAGCCAATCACAAAAGGCAATGCGACCCAAAGCGCACTTGGGTTGAAAATGGCAACAGCTGCGCCCAATAGAATAGCGAAAATCAAAGACGCCGACATCTCGCCCCAGATTTCGTATTGCGCCTTCGACCGAAACGATCTTGCTGTGTTCGCCGCCGTTGTCCATTGCAAAAGATTTTTGCGCTCGATCAACAAGCGAGTCAATGTTGTGCTGATTGCGCCCAACATCAGCAACGCTTCATAAGGCAGAAAAAGAACGGAAAGCGCCCAACGTGTGAGTGGAAGTTGACTGGTCTTGAGAATTTGTTTGAGACCTAGTTTTCTGATATTGTGCCTGCCGTGCTGAAAAGTTTGCACAACGATAGGTGCGACGGAGGGTAGAAAAACTAGAATCGTCCAGACCCACGGTGAGCCAGGCAGAAAGAGCCAGCCCGCAGCAAGGAGCAGGAGCAAGGTCGGCGGCAAAAGACTGCGCCGCAAGTTATCGAAAATTTTCCAGAGGTTGATGGCGGTCAGGCGGTTACGAGCCGTTCCGCTTTGGGTGTGGACGACGGGAAATAGCCAGGGCAGCAATTGCCAGTCGCCGCGAATCCAACGGCGCAGTCGGCGGGCGTAAACCAAATAACGCGACGGGTATTCTTCATATAAAGTAATATCCGTAACCAGTGCCGCACGTCCATAAATTCCTTCAAACAAGTCGTGACTGAGCAAAGTATTCTGGCGTACCTGACCCGCCAAACTGCGCTCGAAAGCCGCGACATCATAAATCCCTTTGCCGACATAACTGCCTTCACCAAATAAGTCCTGATACACATCCGAGACGGCGAAGGAGTACAGGTCAAAGCCAGCGTTACCCGCAAATATCTGCGAAAAGATTGAACGATTCGCGCTGGTGGGTTTGATTGCCACCCGCGGTTGAAGCACTGTATAACCAGCGACAACTGATTGCCCATCGGCAGCAAATTCCGCATGGTTAAGTGGATGCGCCAGAGTGGCAATCAGCCGATTAGCGCTGCCCTGTGGCAGGGAGGTATCCGCGTCGAGCGTGATTACATATTTCACGTCGGTCAGAATACTCGCGTCCCCAACTTGGGTTGAGTAAGGTGTCTCGCCCAAATCGAGCAGCAGGCGGTTGAAATCCGCCAGTTTGCCGCGCTTGCGTTCCCAGCCCATCCAAACTCCTTCGGATGGATTCCACTGGCGATGGCGATGAAACAAATAAAAAGGCGTGGCTTTCTCGTACTTTTTATTGAGATTTTCAATGCCAGCACTTGTCAGCGCAAGCAGTTCTGCATCCTCAGGCATATCCTCTTTCGGAGCGTCGCCGAAATCGGTCAACAGGGCATAGGTCAACAGCGGGTCGGGATTGGATAAATAATAAAGTTCCAACTCTTGCAAAAGGTGATTAAGTTCTTTCTCGCTCTCCAACAGGGTCGGCACAACCACCATCGTACGGTTGCCCGTTGGAATACCCTCGGAAAAATCCATGCGCGGCAAGCTTTGCGGCTTGATGCGGTGAGTTATATCCCAGTGAATAATTGTGATGGCGGATTCGAAAGCCAGTCCAAGCCCAAGCAGACCCGCGACAATAAGTTGAATCGGCGAACCGCCTAACAGCGCTGCATAGGTTAGCAGTCCCAAAAAAAACAGAACAGAAAGAAACGCAATGCCTCCCAAATATGTGGCGGTGGGATATGCAAGCAAAGCACGCAGCACGCGGACTCTAAATGCAGGTTTGTAGTTGATGCTGTTTTCGAGTGTCGCGCGCCCCGCGTCAATCAGATAAAAACCAACGTGTGATTTCCGCGTTGAAACTTTGTCTTCCGCATTGCGGGCAAATTCAACTGCGGCGAGCGCAACCTGCTCTTCCCCATGTTTTGAATGGCGCGCCAATTCTTCGATGACACTGCGATAACTATTGCGGGTGTCGAAGTCCATGTCCGCATAAATTTGCGCGGGGTCGTCCCGTAAAATCTGTTCCACGCGGCTGGTCTCTTCAAAGAAATCTTTCCAATCAGTCGCAGAGAGCAGGCGCAGACTCAGAAAACAATTTGCAACGACCGTATCGTTGGGCAGGGTGACAGCAAACTGAATTGGGATTTCGCTCAGGCTTTGGGGGACTTCAATCCCTGTCAACTCGGATGTGGCGTAGACCAGCCGCTCCAAAATCCCGATGCGCAGCATGATCGGCAGCGCCCAAAGTTCCCCAATTGTCAGAGGCATGACCTGCTGATAATCCTGAACGAAAATTGCGGCTTGCGTCAGATCAATTTGACCCTGGCTGTATCCGATCCATTCGCGAGCCAGCGCAAAAATGCGCGTGTGTCCTTGCAGCGATGTTTCATTCAGTTTTGGTAATTCGTAGAGAAAACTGTACGGCAAGTCCTCTTCAATTTGGCGGATGGTTTGCTTGACGACGTAGAAATTATCCAACATCCATTCGCCCGCGCGCGATGACCTGCCAGATAAATCAGGCGAATTCTTTGAAGGCACGGCTTTGAAGACTGCATACGCACTGCGCAAAGCCATTTCCCAACTTTCCAGATATTCCAACAAAGTTGTTTCTTCGGGGCGGGATATTTTTGATGTGTCAACTTCATGCGTTTTTGCCAGCCGATGCGCGAATTCTCTCAGTCGTATATCTACGCCGAGAGCGGTTGGTTCAGATAGGATGACTTGGGGAGCAATTAACATAAGTTAATGCTCTGCGCGTTCATTGGAAAGCAATTCTGGAGTCGTTGGCTCTTGTCTGGATGGCAGGTCCTGTACAATGAGCAGGGATACCTTGCCATATAAAATGAAATTATTGACCATGCTGCCATACGGCCATTGATGATTCCCTGAATATCCGTGTGCGCTCAGCGCAACCAGATCAATTTGTTCCTGTTCTGCCAGTTGATGCAATGCCACTGCCGCATTGTCACTGGCGATGAGATGAGTTTGAACGGTGATCCCTTCCAAATACGAACGCGATTTCAACTGTTCGAGATAGCCTTCCGCTTCCTCACGATTGCGTTCGACAACACGATTGGATAATTCAATATCTTCGCGGACAGGCGGCATTTGACGCGCCATTTCTGGCGTTTGAATCACCTGCACAAGATGAATCTTGGATTTATGGAAATTGGCGATTTGCGTGACGATAGGCAAAACATTTTCCGCACGTTGGGAACCATCCAACGGTACAAGGATATTTCGATAAATAGGGGCTTCTGTTAATTCGTCAGAGTGATTAACATATTGGTGTGCCCGAACAATCAACAGCGAAGTTTGTGCGCTCAGAATCGTTTTTTGCGTAACACTGCTGATTCCCCACTGGGTTAATCCATGTCGCCCGTGACTGCTCAAAATGATTAATTTCACCCCTTGATTTTGAGCATATTCCGTGATGCCTTCAGCTACCAAACCTTCCAACACTTGAGTCTGAACTCGAATATTTGATTTTTCAAGCCGCGCCTGTATCTTATCCAGATAAAGGGCTGACCTTGTTTTATTGATCTGCCAGTTAAGCAAATCAAATAATTGCGCGGACGAGCCTGCGTGGTTTTTTTCCAAGATTCGAAGCAGTGTGATCTCTGCATCAAAAGGACGGGCGATGGCAACAACATGCGGCAGAACACAGTCCGCCAATTGAGAGCCATCCAATGGGACAAGAATAGTATCGAACATGGGACTTTCCTTCGATTCTTTCATATTGCCAAACTGAGTCGAATTAAGGAATTGAGACCTTAATCAACTTTGTTGTGGCTGATATTGATAATGTAATGGGGTATGGGAGTCATCTCGCGTATGCGAGTGGAATTTAGAAGCGCTGCGGAATGTTACGATAAAAACTTTGTAACGCACCTGGCAGAAATGATTCTTTCAACCGTAAGCGGTTTTGCCTACTAAAATCAGTATACTCTACTTTATTGTGAGCGGAGATTTGGACTCCGAGTGTTGTTCCTTGACCCTGCTAAATAATAAAAGGGCGGATCTGATTACAGTAACAGTCGCTTTTCTTTATCTCCCCCAAGTGGCGGAGACGAACACTCCCCAGACGCAGGATGCGCCTGGGGAGTGTTCGTCGTAATATGAATGTATGACCCGCGTATATGTAGCCGATGCAAGACCCGAAGAACGCTCTGCACTTCGCCTATTACTTCTCGATCTAAAGATGGAAGTAGTTGGCCAAGCAAGCGATTGGTTCACCACGTTAGTTGAAGTACCAATCAGTGAAGCAGATATATTGTTGGTGGATTGGGATTTACTCCCAAATAATGCGCCCAATGTAGCGCTTGATGGATTTCGGAAAGCCTGCCCTTCTATGCTGGTCGTAGTTCTTATCAGCCACATGGACGCCCATAAGCAAGCCGCACTCTCCATCGGCGCAGATGTATTTATCAGCAAAGATGAGACGCCCGAACGCGTGGTAGAACATTTGCGAACCGCCGCTGCGAATGTTCCCACAGGAACGTCAGTTGGCTGATGTAAAAGTTCAAAAAAATAGACGGCGCAAATCAAGATAGTTTTTATTAATGATCTGGAGGATCAAACCATGAACAAGGATATTTTTGAATGCAAGTGGAAACAAATTCGAGGCGAGGCTAAATCATGGTGGGGCAAACTCACCGACGATGATCTGGATCGTGCTGCCGGTAAGTTTGACGTATTGACCGGTCTGCTTCAGGAAAAATATGGCTACACCCGTGAAGCCGCAGCCAATGAAATTGACAAGCGCGTGACCGAGTACGAATCTAACCTGAAAGCGAAAACTGTCCCGACTTCTGTTATTAAATAGTCAGACAGGAACTGCAAGCCCCCCTTCTCTTTTGAGAAGGGGGGCTAAATCAACAACCAAACATGGGCAACCGTGTATTTGAAATCACATAAATAGGAGAAGAAGATAAATGAACCTCATCATATATCTCATTGCAGGAGCAATCGTTGGCTATGTTGCCAGCAGGATCATGCACACAAATTCACAACAAGGCTTGGTGCTCGATATCGTAGTCGGTGTGATCGGCGCTTTCATTGCTGGTTACTTCATTAGCCCCCTGTTGGGTGTCGGGACGATCAATGATGCCATTACCCTTCAAACCATGCTGGTAACGCTGATTGGCTCGGTCGCTCTGCTGTGGATCGTCAAAATGGTTCGGCGCTAATGTCAAAAGAAAATAGAGTATCAGCGGTGAGAACGTCACAAAATGAACCCGGGCGAGAGCAGCGCATCTTCAGTTTCAAGGTCACACAATTGATCTGGCTGTTACTCGGCATTCTCGAAGCCCTCATTGCCCTTCGCATCGGATTGAAATTGATTGGAGCCAACCCAGATAGCCCAATCGTAGCCTTGATCTATGGCTTTACCTACCTCTTCCTGTTCCCCTTTGAAGGAATGACGGCAACACCATCAGCCGGCGTCATGGTGCTGGAACTCTCCTCTTTCTTTGCAATGGGAATCTATGCCCTGATTGCCTGGGCTGTGGAGAGAATCGTCTGGCTGATCTTTTACCGTCCGCGTGGCGCAGTGGTGGCAGTTACTGAAACTACCACTAGCGAAAACCGCACCAATCCCTAAATCAAAAAAGAAAGAATGGTCTTTTCTGTCTTTCAACAAAAGACTGCGACAATAAAATAATGGAGAAAACACAATGATTAACGAAAATCAACAACCCGAATACCGCAAGAATAATAATATTTTTGGCATTTTTATTGGAATGCTAATCGGCGGATTGGCTGGCGCCGTGACCACGCTATTGCTGGCGCCGCAATCTGGACAAGACACCAGAACACAGATTCAGGAAAAAGGCATCGAACTGCGTGATCGAACCACTGGAATCGTAGAGGAAGCCATGGCGCAGGTACGTTTGGATCGGAACAAGCTCACGATCAGCGGACGCGAGAAAGCCAAGGAATTATTGGAGCAAGGTCAGTCTTTGGTGGTCGAGCAATTAGATCGTGTATCTGATGCCGCGCAAGCTGGAAAAAAAGCGATACAAAATTCATAAAGTTGATAGCCGTGAAAGTTGAATAACCAGTTTGGTAATAACGCAAAGGAGAATTAAATGAATATGGGTCAGTTGAAATGGATTTTGCTCGGGATTTTCCTGGTAATCACCGGTCTTGGTCTTCTTGGGGTGGGCATGGGCGGAGTATTAAGCGTCATCGCAGGGATTTGTGCGCTGATCGCCGGTGTGTTGTTCATCATCAACCGCTAACGCCAAACCTATGGCGGAGTAAAACCTAACAGGCATCACTCCCCCAAGTGGCGGAGAACAACACTCCCCAGCCGATGGATGCGGCTGGGGAGTGTTCATTGTATGATAAAGGATAGAACAAATCAAAAAAGGAGATTTCAAATGCTAAACACAATTATTTTAATTCTGGTCGTACTCTGGTTACTTGGATATTTTGGACCCACTGTCTTCTCAGGTTTTCCGCGCTCAGGCAACGTGATTCATACGCTGCTCGTGATTGTCGTCATCCTTGTTATTTTGAGACTGTTGGGAATTGCATAATAATCCTGCCTAAAAAAATTATTGGATCACTAAATTAATGAAACCTAAACTGAGTGTCTGCGCCATTTTTATACTGATATTAACATCGCTCACCCTAACTGCGTGTGATGGGCTGACCGTGACCCCAGCCGCGCTTGGGGAGGCTGCGCTGTTGGCTACGCCAGCGCTGACAAGTCTGCCCTGTGTGGCGTGCGATCAGGCAACCCTGGCAGCCGCACTGACCCAGCAGAAAAACAGCTTCGATAATCAGGCGGCGGCCACCGCCGAAATTGTACGCGCCAATGCACAGGCTACTGTCAATTCAGCCAATGCAACGTTGAGCGTCGCGCTGACTCAGGAACAAAATAATGCCAATTTTATAGCGGCTCAAATTGCGGCCACCGCCGAAATTGCACGCGCCAACGCACAGGCCACTGTCAACTCAGCGGGAGCAACTCAAGTCGCCGCAATGACCCAGTCACAGTACAACCTGCAAGTAACACAGGCAGTCGGCACGCAGAGCGCGGAAGCCATGCAGACTCAGCAAAATAAAGATGATCTTGCCGCAAGCACGCAGACGGCGGTTGCCAATTCCATCGCCACGCAAACACAGATCGCCGTTGCAACATCGCAATGGTATACCGATCAGGAACGCCAGCGCAACGAACAAAGGCAGGCTCCAATCGCTTTTTTGTGGATGTGGTGCCCGCCGATTTTCATCGTGCTGTTTGCTGGTCTGCTTCTCTGGGGCTTCTGGCGCTGGCTGAAGATTCAGCAAGCCAACCAGCATATTCTCGAAAGCCCTGTTGACAGGTTGCCGGCCCTCACCGCTGAAAATAGACTTCACCGCCATGATAATGAATTGCCTTATGTTGATAGTGATCTTGCCGACGGCTATCAGGTCACAAAGCCAGATGATGTGGAACAGTGGCTGGATGAAGTCAAGGATAAGTTGCAAAAAAACAGTGACGAGGATGAGATGAAAAAAGATGACAATACAAACAGTTGACCCAAAGAATTTTAGCCAGAAAGCGCGGCAAGTCAGAGCACAGGTAACTAATATCCTGACAAAATGGGGTTTGCTGCCACGGTTTAAACGCTGGAGATTAACACAAGACCCAGATACCGGAATGGTTGTACTGTTTGGTGTGCTCAATAATAAATATATTGCCGCGCATACCCCAATCCCCTTCAATGATTATTTCGATCCGCGCTTATTGCATGATCTCGCAAATGAATTGCAAGTGCAGGTTGTGTCTTGCAATAGTGATGGTCTGCGCTACGCCTTCATCCTGGATCGTGGTCAGCTCGATGATTTACCCACGCACATAGATTTCCCCTTTATTGATAATGGGAAACTATCAGTCAGGGTCGTTTACAAAGATAAACCTCAACCTCTCGTGCCGGTTCCGCCTGTGGGAGTTGAAATTATTGAAGATCAAACTTTTGCGCGTCAGGTTGCAGGAGCATTCTTGAAGATCTTTGACGACATAAAACTCCGCGACGAAGCCGCCTTGCAACTCTCGGCTCAAAACCCACCCGAGATCCTGATCATAGATGAAGATGAGTTCCATAAACGTGTGGCAGAGCACGAAGCCAATCGGCAAAGGGTTAAGCGCATCGGCAGATTACTCGATAAGACAGATGGGTAAAGTTAATTGTAAAAGACAAGAAATCCCCTCTTAACAGAGGCGGCACGAATCAGCAAACTGGGTTGAATAAAAAAAGTAAAAAAGACAAGAAGTAATTCAGTCGGCGTTTATTGTTTAAGTTGTACTGAGGAGATATGAAAATGAAACTAAAATTGCTCTTTATCGTTATGGATTTACTCACCCTATTGGCTTATCCATTTGTATTGGCGCATGGCAAACTGCGCCAGTATTCAAAATCAAAGGATGGCAATTTATCGGTTGCCGGTTCTGCCCGATAGGGCAGATGACCTATTGTGTAATTATAAACATGCGAAAGAAGGTAATGATGCGTACTCAAAAGATTATTTTTTCAAGACAGCAGGCACTATGTGTTTTTCCTGATAAACGCTCGGATCTGTCAAAGGCCATCTCTGAATTACATCTGGATATCAATTCCCCGGTTATCGTATTGATCGGCGGGCAGATCGATGAACAACAAGCCAGGGCGACTCAATCTGCAATTCAAACCATTTCCAAAACCGCGGAAGACTTGAATGCCGTGATCATTTGTGGTGGAACCGATATGGGAGTAATGGCCGAAATTGGACAGACACGTATGCAAAATCATTATAAATTCCCGTTGATCGGCATAGCGCCCAAAGAGCTGGTTACCTGGCCCAATGGACCGCGCAGCACACAGTTTTTATGGTGGGGAAAGAAGCGCTGGCCGTTGGCCCCGTATTATTCCCATTTTATCCTTGTGCCGGGCAATCAATTTGGAGATGAGTCTCCGTGGATCGTGGACGCGGCGACCATCCTGTCAAACGGGCATCGGTCTGTGACGATCCTTATCAATGGAGGAGAAGTCTCCCGAAAAGATATTGAATTGAGCTTGGAGAAAAGCCGTCCGGTCATTGCGTTAAGTCGCACCGGTCGCCTCGCAGATGAATTGGCCGGTCAGCCTAATCGACATAAATTGATCACCGTGGCTCCGGCAAATGCCGAGCAGCAGATCGTTGAAGTTGTGCATGAAGCTCTGTTGGGCAAGAAAGAAAAAACGCTGGTTTAAACTTTATTCCACACACGTTCTGGTTAACGAAGCCCCTGCGTTCACATCGCATCCATCTGCGTTGACCTGCTCGCGCAGATAATCATCGTAGAGGGTGCTCATGGTTACCAATTCCCATTTGTTTTCACGCAGCCACGGATAGACCTGCAAACTGGAGTTGTAATCTTGTGTGCGGATGTGCATTTGGACAATGTCGCCGCCTTTGCCTTTTTGGATGCCTCTGGTGACGATATCAGGCTCGCCGCCGCCGCCGATGGAAAATAACGCCGCAACCAATCCACGCTCCTGACAGAGGACGTCCATCGTGTAGCTGATGATGTCATACGGCGGGCGCACAAAGCGGACGTTGTATTCCCTGCCCAGTACTTGAGTCAGCGCGGCGTGCCATTTGTCGTAATCCATTAATGCGGTGGCCGGTGACATGACCCCAAGGTTGACATGGTCAAAGGTGTGATAGCCGATCTCATGCCCTTTATCCACGAGGCGTTTCCAGATGCCGGCATCCTGCTCCTCGAGGTTGAGCAGTTTTGAGCCGACGGGGAAGAAGGTCACTTTAAATTCGGGGTATTCATTCAGCAAAACTTCCAAGTCTTGCATTTTATTCAGCAAATAGCAATCGTCGTAGGTGAATGCCATGCGCTTGAATTTACGGCTTCCGTACCAGATTAGCGGAGCGCTGAAATTGGGTTCATCATTTTGCGCGGGGATGAACTTGCTTGCAGATATTCCAAGCAAAGCGGCGCCGCTGATCTTCAAAAAGTCTCTTCGTGAAATGGAGGACATTTTTTTATCCAGTTCAATAGTGGGGGTGATGAGCGCGAGTTTGTCCATGATTGATTTTTCTTTATCTTGACTAATGTTGTCTATATTTTACCCGATGCAGCCACAATCGATTGGAGATAATTAAATCGCACCCAAGTAGGTGCGATTTTCACGTACAACCACAATCCGTGGTGGATAAATAAAAAAGCATCCAGCCGGACGCATTTTATTTTAAATTCTGCCGTCAGGCTAAAAACTTGGGCAGAGTCAGTCCAAAGGCGTTTGATTTCCCCTTCAATTTGTTTAACCCTCCATCAATACACCACCTCTTCCGAATTACCAACTGCCGATTATGGCTATATCAAAATTTGTCGTTGTACCCCTTTTCGGCTCACGCCACTATTGTGGCATATTTTCAGACTCTCTTGTTACAAAAATCATTAAGCCAATGGCTTTGGCGGGTCAATGGGCAATTGTAAATAAAAAGTACAGCCGGGGAAGTTGACTTCATCGTGCCCCGAACTTTCCACCCAGACCTTGCCGCCATGTGCCCGTGCGACTCCGCGCACAATTGCCAAGCCCAAGCCTGGTCCGCCGCCTTTGAAAGATGTCTTCCCTGAGGAGTGGATCGCCACATCGCCCACCTGATAAAATTTTTCAAATACCAATTCGTGATGCTCGGCATCCAGCCCAATGCCAGTATCTGTCACACTCAGTTCAACACCCTGCGCGTTATTTTCCAGCGTCACCGGGCGCGAACGAAAGATCACCTTGCCGCCATCCGGCGTGTACTTGATGGCATTGACCATCAAGTGAACCAGCGCCTTTTGAATCAATGACGGGTCGGCGTTGATGCTGGGCGTATTTGGGTCCTGCTCAACGATCAACTCAATATTACGTTCTGCGGCGGCTTTAACAAAATCGCCTGACAGTTCAATAAATATCCGTTTCAACGGCACGGGTACCGCACTGATCTTTAATGTCTCGTTGCCAATGCGGGTCGCATCGAGCATGGTGTTTACCACTTCATGCATACGATCTGCGCCTTTGGTAATTCCATCCATCACCTGCCCAAGCGCGGGGGTTTCTTTTATAGCGGGGAAGGTGCTCAACAAATTAACATAGCCTTTCAGAACAGTCAACGGGGTGCGGAGTTCGTGCGCGGCAACTTGAATAAATTCCAATTTATTTCGATCCAACTGGCGCAAAACTTTGTTGGTATTTTGCAGTTCCTGAATTGCCAGTTGATCGTTGGAAAGCATACGATCCAGTGTCGTGCGGATAATATTGAGCGCCATGCTGGGACTTCGGCTGAGTAGAGTCTCGAAATCTTTTTTGCCCATCTCCAGCGCGGTGAAATCCGTGAGAGTACGCACAGTTGCCGAGCGCGGGGCGTTTTGAATCAACGCCATTTCTCCCACCAGGTCACCTTTGCCTGCGATTCGCAAAATCCGCTCGCCATCCTCTTCGCTAATATTCTTGCTGATGACAGCGCTGCCGTCCGCAATAATATAGAAGATGTCCTCATAAGCGCCTTCGCGGCACAAAATATGTTCCGGAGGATAACTGCAAAGTTGAGACACGGTTGCCATTTCTTGCAACTCGTCCTCTGTCAGCCCCTTAAATGCCAAGCGTAAAAGGGAGGTTTTGTCGAAGTTCTGTGTCTCAGTCATTTGGGCATAGTATACCCGTGGGGCCGGCAGATGATAATTGCTTTTGCAGTGCTAAATTTGTAAGAGTCCAAAATCGTTGCTGGAGATGACAAAAATTCGCCTTTGATTGTATTTGGAAAAGGATTGTTGTATAGTTTTATTGACGATACTTTTTACACTGTGGGTCTGGTTTTGTTTTCCATCATATTTGTCGTGATCGAATTTATAAGAAGGAGAAAATACGATGCCTGCTAAAAAAGTTTTTCAATTGATCTTGGTCGTTGCAATCCTGGCTGCGTCTTTTGCATCAACTGGCAATGTACTGGCCTGGTCGGGCTGCGCCAGCTACATAACTGTCCAATGGGGAGATACATTAAGCGGACTCGCCAGTCTCTGCGGCACTACCGTTGAATCCATCCGCGCCGCAAACCCCGGCCTTGGCTGGTGGGTGTACGCCGGACAGGTTTTGTACATCCCAAGCGGATACACATCCTCGCCGGTCTATTACATACCGCAGACAGGCGGCCCCTATTCATCATACGGCAGCACCTACGTGGTGCAATGGGGCGATACCCTCGGAAAGATTGCCGCAAGCATAGGTTCCAGTGTGACTGACATGCTGGCTGCCAACCCTCAGATATGGAACGCGAGTTTGATCTACGTCGGGCAAGTGATCAATCTGCCCGCTTCAGCTCCCACCTACTACACAGTGCAATACGGAGATACGCTTCGCATCATTGCCAGTAGTTACGGCACGTCTGTTTACAGCCTGCAACTTCTGAACCCAACCATCTACAACGCAAACTTGATCTACCCCGGGCAAGTGATCCGCGTTTGGTAGGTTGATAAGAATCAAAATTGCCGAGGCAGGTTGACCTCGGCAATTTTGATTCTGCGGACAGGGTTCGTGTCTATTCGTTGGGGATCATGACCATCATGATCAGATAGATAAGGATGCCAGGCACGCCGCCGGGAATTAACGCGAGCAGGAATGCAAGTCGAAACCAGAAAGTGCTTACGCCGAAAAATTCAGCCAGTCCGCCGCATACGCCAGCCACCATGCGGTTGCTTCGTGAACGTCGTAAAGATTGTCGTTGATTTGTCATTTGAACCTCCAAATTTAGTTGATGTCACCTCAATATACGCACGTTTTTGAAAATAGATGCGCGCATCGTATAGATTTCGGTGGTATCCCGTAGCCATGTTTTAAGTGTGCCTGCTTTACAAAGAGGCGCAAAAATGGCTATAATCATCTCGTTAGGCAGGATAAATGAAATTAGCATGACGATAGTTTCAACAGGAGCAAAACGTGACAGATATAAAATTGAACAGACTGGCTAATGTGCTGGTAAATTACTCCACCAAAGTCAAGGCTGGCGATTGGGTACATGTCAATGCCAACTGGCAGGCTATCCCTTTGGTGAAAGAAGTGGTGGCTTATATCTTAAAAGCTGGCGGCAACCCCAGCGTAACTTTGGAATCCAGCGACCTGAACGAAGTTTTTATGGCGCAGGCTGGCGAATCTCAACTGCGCTGGATGCCGCCGCTTGACATGCACATGATCAAAAACGCAAATGTTTGGATCATTATCGAAGCGCCCGAAAACACGCGTGCCATGAATGGTATTGATCCATCTCGCCAACAAGTACGCAATCAGGCTTATGATAAATGGATGGAGGCGTATACAAAGCGCTCCGCTTCGGGAGAATTGCGCTGGGTAATGACAAACTATCCATGCCAGGCGCTGGCTCAGGAAGCAGAAATGAGCCTTGCAGATTATGAGAATTTTGTTTATCAAGCTACCTTTGCTGACCAGGTTGATCCATTGCAGCACTGGCGCGATATGCACGATGAGCAGGAACGACTGATCTCATGGCTGGCTGGTAAAAAGGCTATCTCGATTCGAGGTCCACAGGCTGATTTGACACTCTCGATTTCGGGGCGCAGGTTCATCAATTCCGACGGCGACCAGAACATGCCCAGCGGCGAGATATTCACCAGCCCGGTGGAAGAATCAATTAACGGCTGGGTATCCTTTAGCTATCCAGCGATATTTCAAGGGGCATCTGTGGAAGGAGTCCGCTTGGAGTTTGAGAATGGCAGGGTTGTGAATGCCAGTGCCGAGAAGAATGAAGAATTCCTGCTCAAGATGCTAGACACAGATGAAGGTTCGCGCTTCGTAGGTGAATTGGGTATTGGCACAAATTATGGGATCAGTCGCTTCACAAAGAATATTTTATATGATGAGAAAATCGGCGGGACATTCCATCTGGCTTTGGGCAGTGGTTTTGGTGAAGCCGGCGGAATTAACGAATCCGTTATCCATTGGGACTTGATCTCTGATGCCACCAAAGAAACCGAAATGCACGTGGATGGGGAACTCTTTTATAAGGATGGCAAATTCCTTGTGTGAGTTTGGCAAGATAAAGTCAGATTAATAAAAAAGGAACATACTTGTTGTATGTTCCTTTTTTATTAATCGAAATACAATTGCAATGTCTGAAGCATTGGAAAGTATTACAATAAAAACATGAACGAACAATCGGGTTATTTACTTGTTGTGGAAGACATTCCTAATATACTGGATTTGATAGATACAACGTTGAAGTTCAAAGGAGGGTATCGCGTTGTCACTGCGCATAATGGCGAAGAGGCGATGGAAGCCATTCGCAAAGAGCGCCCGTCCGTTATCATAACTGATATCTTAATGCCAAAAATGGACGGATTTAGCCTCGTCCATAGATTGCGTTTGGACCCAGAGACTCGTAATATCCCAGTGATTTTTCTCTCGGCTACGTACGTTGCTCCTGAAGACAAAGCATTTGCAGTGCTCATCGGTGCAACTCGTTTTCTTGAAAAGCCAATTGATATTGACCAACTTATGGGAACCATCTCAGACCTTATGACTCAGGAATTTATTGTTGTGCCTCCTGAGCCGCTCAAGGAATTTGAGTTTTACGATGGATATCGTAAACGTCTCAAAATAAAACTTGAACAAAAAAACAAGCAAATTGTGCGTATTGAGCGTTTGCTTCCTACCATTGCAGAAGAGGAAAAACTTACTTTCATGAGTTCGCTTCATGTGACTATTAATGAACGGGACGAGATTCGAACCCAACTTGATCAAGTCAACGAGCGGATTGAAGCCAGTGCCAAGCTAAAAGAGGAAAAGTTGGCAGGGGATACAGATAAAGAATCTTGAGTTTTAAATATTTAGTTTCAATCAAAAAGCAGGGACACGCCGCAAACGTGTCCTTTTGCTTATACGGGTAAGTAAGTTTAAATACAAAGAGTTGGAGTTTATTGGGTATCAAGCAGAATTGTATTTTAGATATTCTGTAACCCCGTTTTACCCAGTTTTTAGTCACCCCTGTCGAAGTAACATTTTTATTGTGACGCATTACGCCATGCTATAATTTATCGTCATGAATAAAATTATAAAATCCCTTTTTATCTTTTACATCTTATTAATCTTGCCACAAGTGGCACATGCGCAAGAAGTTGTTGCCCCTCCTGAGCCCGAAAGCGGTGGTGTAGTTTGCGAGCCCGGTGTTTATCTATCACAGCCAGATGACTGCCTGCCTTTGGGACCTTCTGCCTACCTGTCCGATCTTGCGCGTCTCGGCATTACGCTCCCCCAGCGACCACTACCCGCCTCAAAGCCTGACTCGAACCTGACTCAACTTCCCTATAAATATTTCCACTTAGACAATGATTACGTACCAATTTACAGCACCCCCGGCGAAAAAGGTCCGGGCGGACAACAATTTCCTCCAGGCTTTGTTTATGTCTCTTATATTGATCGTGTAGAGCAAGGCGGAGTGTACTATCTCATGCAAAACGGTGGTTGGGTTCCCGGCAAAGGCGCACGCGTCGGCGAAATATCAAATTTTCAAGGACTTGAATTTTCCGCAACGCCACGCAATTCTTTTGGTTGGGCGTTTGAGCAGATTCCGGTAATGAACGCACCCAGCTACAACGCAAGTAAAACAGGAAAAGAAATCCGTTCCTTCGAAATCGTCACCATCTATAATACACAAACTGTAGAAAATGAAGAATGGTATATGGTGGGGCCCGATGAATGGCTGGAAGGGCGCAAAGTAGCGCGTATCATTGTGAACACAACTCCTCCGCAAGGCGTAACAACAAATCGCTGGATCGAGGTAGACCTTGCCGAGCAAACCCTCGCTGTTTACGAGAATAATCAGCTTGTCTTTGCAACTGTCATCGCCAGTGGAGCAGACCCGTTCTGGACGCGCCCAGGCCTATTCCAAATTTTCCAGAAAAAAGAAACTGAAACCATGCGCAACAACGACGCTACTGATTTTTATTACCTTGATAACGTTCCCTGGACAATGTACTTTGACGGAGCACGCGCTTTGCATGGAGCCTATTGGCGCACACGTTTTGGCTATGCTCAATCTCATGGGTGTGTAAACTTATCGGTTGGCGACTCTCATTGGTTATTCAATTGGGCAACTGAAGGAGATTGGGTCTACATCCATGATCGTACTGGACAAACCCCTATCGACCCTGCATTTTACATTGGGGGCGCCTATTAGAGCAATCGTCTGCTGCGTAAATCAAGTAGTTTGCCGTTTTTTATTCGCCAAGTTTACGTGAAAACCGCGTAAGGTGATCGGATAAACTTGGTGAACCCAAACAAAAATAGAGTGCGATACCGCACTCTATTTTGTTAAGTCGTGGATGTTACGCAGTTTCAATCCCAAGGGAATGGCTTGGTCTGTGCTGAAAGGCATGACACCCTATTGAATCCATTTTGTTTGTCTCAATAATCAGTACATCACGAAAACGTAGTAACGACATCAGTTGTTTGGCTAAAAGCGACTAGACCTTCCCTGGCGGGCGGTGCTAGGGAAGGTGCTACTGCAAAGCCCTTTCGTGAAGTACTGATAAACATTTTACTCCTGCGGAGTTTGGCAGTGGTATCGAATAGTGATAGATTTTATGCCTAAATCTCCTTGACTTGGAATCAACTCCAAGTGATACACTGCAAGTTATCGAAGTGTATGAAAAGGCTGCTTTGAAAAAAGAGAAAGAAATGACTCAATCAGAGGAGTAAAAGGAGAAATAAAATGCAAAAACGTAAACTTGGAAATAGCGGATTGGAAGTCTCAGCCCTCGGGCTTGGCTGCATGCGAATGAGTTTTGGCGACAAGCCGGCTGACAAGCAAGAGATGATTGATTTCCTTCACAAGTCTGTCGAGCGCGGCGTGACCTTCTTCGACACTGCGGAAGTGTACGGTCCATTCACAAACGAGGAATTGGTCGGTGAAGCATTGGAGCCGTTCAAAGGTCAGGTGGTGATCGCCACCAAGTTTGGATGGAAGCATGGCGAAAATGGACCGCATCCCACTGTCGGGATGGACAGCCGCCCGGAGCAGATCAAGCGTGTGGTGGAGGCTTCGCTCAAACGCCTGCGCGTTGAAGTCATTGACCTGTTCTACCAGCACCGTCCCGACCCGAATGTGCCAATGGAAGATGTGGCTGGCGCGGTCAAGGATTTGATTCAGCAGGGCAAGGTCAAACATTTTGGCTTGTCCGAATCCAATGCGGAGCAGATTCGCGCTGCTCATGCCGTGCAGCCTGTCACTGCCCTGCAAAGCGAATATTCGATCTGGTGGCGTGAGATCGAAGAAAATTCAGTCTTATCCACCTGCGAGGAACTTGGTATTGGACTTGTGCCGTTTAGCCCGCTGGGGCGCGGCTACCTGACAGGCAAGGTGGATGAGAACACAACATTCGACAAGACCGACATCCGCAGCCGCAATCCGCGTTTCACACAAGATGCGATCAAAGCCAATCGAGGCGTGGTGGAATTGCTGGAACGCATCGCCAAACAAAAGAATGCCACGCCCGCGCAAATTGCACTGGCTTGGCTGCTGGCGCAAAAACCCTGGATCGTGCCCATCCCCGGCTCGCGCAAACTGGAGCGGCTTGATGAAAACAACAGCGCGGTGAATATTCAACTGACGGCTGAGGACTTGAGCGAAATCAAAAACGCCATGTCACAGATCGCGGTGGTTGGCGACCGGTATTAAATCGTGTGGCTGCTGATCGGATGGAACTGGTTAGCGATGAACAATATCAAATAGGAGATTAATATGTACATTGGATTGCAAATTCCGTCTTTCAAGGCTCCGGGTGGGACGGCTGATATCCGCCCCAAACTGAAGGAGATCGTCACCACTGCAGAGGAAGCGGGCTTTTACAGCCTGTGGGTGATGGATCATTATTACCAGATCAAAGGCTTGTTCGGCGAAGCCTATACCGATCCCATGCTGGAAGCGTATACCACGCTTGGATATTTTGCAGGATTGACAGAGAAAGCCTATCTCGGTGTTCTGGTAACAGGCGTTATTTATCGCCATCCTGCCGTGCTGATGAAGATGGTCAACACGCTCGATATTCTCTCCGGCGGTCGCGCTTATCTCGGCATTGGCGCGGCGTGGTACGAGGATGAAGCGATCGGGAATGGCATTCCCTATCCGTCCACATCAGAACGCTTCGAGCGACTCGAAGACAGCCTGAAACTGGCGAAGGCGCTCTGGAACAGCGATGAGACATCTTTTGCGGGCAGGCACTTTTCCGCCCCGGCGCTCACCAACAATCCCCGCCCGATTTCAAACCCACATCCACGCATCATGATTGGCGGTACGGGTCCGAATAAAACATTGCGAATGGTTGCTCAATATGCGGATGCCTGTAATATGGGGGATTGGGTCGGCACAGAAAACATGCAAAAGTCACTTGATACGCTCAAAGAACATTGTGAGACTTTGGGACGCGATTATGACACGATCGAGAAAACCTGCCTCAGCACCGTGCATCTTTCCGGAAATGATACGGTCGAGAGCACCGTCGCTCGTATCCAGAAGCTTTCTGAAATGGGCTTTACCCACGCGATCTTCAACATGCCGGATGTGTACAAAATTACGCCGCTCAAAACCTTTGCAAAAGAAATCATCCCGGCAATAGCGGGATTTTAGGAGAAAAATAATATGCGCGCAACAGCCATGTATGACCGTAAAGTTATCAAGGCGATTATCGTGTTTTAGAAAAGGAATTTTCCAATGACCGCATGGACAAGCGAAGAACTTAACAAGATCGGTTCAGCCGAAGAATTACAAATTGCGTCACTGCGCAAAGATGGTTCGCTGCGCTCCATGCGGATCATCTGGGTCGTGCGCCTCGGTGACGACCTGTACGTCCGCTCCGTAAATGGACGTACGTCTGACTGGTTTTGTGGCGTGCAGACTCGTCACGAAGGTCGCATCTGTGTGGGTGGTGTGGACAAAGATGTTGCTTTCGTGGAAGTATCTGATGCGGATATCAACGATCAAATTGATGCTGCATATGCGGATAAGTACCGCCGCTATGCCAGCATCATCTCCAGTATTAATGACCCAAAGGCGCGAGCCGCAACCATCAAACTTGTACCGCGTGCAACAGGAACATAATTAACATGTCTCAAGTACAAACAAACCTGTCTTGCTCGCGCCAGATGTGTCTTTGATGCTAATCCACTATCCGCTTTACCCATCATTTGTCGACCTTAAGAAAGCACTGAACACCAAATAAAAAAATCCTTGACATATCCCATTTCGTGGGTGTAAACTACGAAACGCAGCAATAAAAATCCCAAAAAAGGAGCGCACTCTTGATGTTAAGCACAATCTTCACAACCCCCAATGCAATTGGCTATTTGCCTTCTTGGAGTGCGCCTGTAGACCGAATCTAGGTCTCATACCTGTCCCCTGTTTGTTTTGGGCTGTGGCGCATACGTCACAGCCTTTTTTGTTTAATTTTTTATCTCTGGAGTCAGTCAGCTTGCTGACTGATAATCTCCATCAGCAAGCTGATGGACTCCAGAATAACGGAGTAACCATGACCACCCTACAACCCGCCCACGAGCCTGCGCTCACATTTGACTTCCGCCCCACCCTGCAAGCCAACCGCCTCAAAGGGCTATGGCTGATGATGTCCGATTACCGCCTTTCGTACATTGCCGCAGCCATCGCGCTAGCAATCTCTGCCCTCTCGAAAACCTACACCTACATCCTCCTGCGTTTTTTTGCGGATGATGTCCTCGGGCAGAAAAAATATATCGGCGACTCGTTGACCTCATCCCTGATCTGGATTGGATTGGGATTCATTGGACTCGCTGCATTTGAGGGAACCTTCTCGTTCCTTTCTGGACGGCTGGCTGCGTACACCGCCGAGGGCATTACGCGGCGCCTGAGAGATTTCCTCTTCGACCACATCCAGCGCTTGAGTTTTTCGTATCATGCCACCACGCCCACCGGTGACTTGATCGAGCGCGTCACTTCCGACGTGGATGCGTTGCGCCGCTTCTTTGCAGAACAAGCCATCGGCGTGGGACGTATCATCCTGCTATTCGTCATCAACTTTGTGGCGATCTACAACCTCAACGCAGAACTGGCGTGGATATCCATCGTGACCATTCCGCTCATTCTGGTCGTGTCCATTTGGTTCTTCAAAAAGGTGACCAAAGCCTACGAAGATTATCAGGCGCAGGAAGCGATTCTCTCGACAACTTTGCAGGAAAACCTGACGGGCGTACGCGTGGTGAAAGCCTTTGCGCGGCAGGATTACGAAAAGAGTAAGTTCGAGAAGGACAACTGGGGCAAGTATTTGAAAGGCAAAATTTTGCTTTTCATGCACTCCATGTTCTGGCCGCTCTCGGATATTGTGCTGGGATTTCAAATGTTGTTCGGATTTGTCTACGGCGCGAACATGGCGATTCGCGGCGAGATTTCAATCGGCACGTACATCGCCTACCTCGGACTGGTGGTCTGGCTGATCTTTCCCATCCGCAATCTGGGACGCATCATCGTTTCAACGTCAACGGGCATGGTTTCATATTCGCGTCTGATGGAAGTGGTCAAGCAGCAGCGTGAACCCCTGCTCGATGGACGGCACCAGCCCGAGGGCGCGGCGCGAGGCGACCTCCTCTTCGAGGACGTCTCGTTCATGTATTCCGATGGCAAATCAGATGTGCTGAAGAATGTCTCATTCCACGCCAAGCCTGGACAGGCGATTGCATTGCTTGGGTCAACGGGTTCGGGCAAAACGTCGCTGGTGAATCTTCTGCCGCGCTTCCACGAATACACGGGCGGACGTGTCCTGCTCGACGGCGTGGAGTTGAAGGATTACTCGCGCGCCTACCTGCGAAAGCAGATCGGCATTGTGGAGCAGGAGCCGTTTCTGTTCAGTCGCTCGATTCGCGAAAATATTATGTACGGCGTTGGGCGCGATGTGCCGATGGAAGAAGTGGAACGCGCCGCAAAAGCCGCCGCTGTGCATGATGTGATTCTGACTTTTCCCGATGGCTACGACACGCTGGTTGGCGAAAAAGGCGTGACCCTCTCCGGCGGACAGAAACAGCGCGTGGCGATTGCGCGCACCCTATTAAAGAACCCGCGTATTTTGATCTTGGATGACTCAACTTCGTCAGTGGATACTGAAACCGAAGCCGAGATCCGCGAGGCGCTGAATGGGTTGATGCAAAACCGCACCACGTTTATCATCGCCCACCGCATCCAGTCTGTGATGATCGCTGACTTGATCCTTGTTTTGGATAAGGGCGAGGTGGTTCAAATGGGAACCCATGCGGAACTGCTAAAAGATGAGGCTGGCATGTATCGCAGGATTTACGACATCCAAACGAAGATTGATGTGGAGTTGGAGATTGAGATTGCGCGCGCGAACTAAGGATGAAGGCTGAATGATGAAGGATGAATAAGTGCAAGATCAAGAGCGAAAAAATCTAACATGTAACTTGACAATCATGAACAAGAAAAGAATGGAAAGAATTTAGGAAAAGATGAAAGGTTTTGATCTTTTTTTCTTCATCCTTCATCCTTCATAATTCATCCTTTTCTTTTGGAGAATACCTATGTCTGAAGATACCGAACTTATCGAAATCGAAGAAGAAGAATTTACTTCACAACTCACCACCCCCGTGCTGAAACGCATTGGCGGGCTGCTCAAGCCGCATTGGAAATGGGTCTTGGGATTTTTTATCAATATCGCCATCGTCTCTGGACTGGATGCGTATTTCACATTCCTGAACAAGCAAATCATTGATCAGGGAATTATGCTGAAAGACTCAGCGCGCGTGATGCAGATTGCCACGATCTACGGCTCGTTCATTCTGTTGCAGGCCGCGGCGGTGTTTACGTTTATTTATCTGGCGGGCGTGCTCGGCGAGCGCATTCAATATGACTTGCGCAAGATGCTCTTCAATCACTTGCAAGACCTGTCGCTCTCGTATTATTCGAATAACGCGGTCGGACGGTTGATCGCGCGCGTAACTTCGGATACGGGGCGCGTCTCTGACCTGCTGACTTGGGGCATCGTGGATAGCACCTGGGCGGTGATGAATATTACCTCGTCCACGATCTTCATGCTGATCATCAACTGGAAACTGGCGTTGATCGTACTGACCATTATTCCGGTCATGATGATTATCGCGGTGGAGTTCCGCAAGCGGATTTTGGAGCAGTTCCGCATTTCACGCCGCGCCAACAGCAAGATCACGGGTGCGTTCAACGAGAACTTTCAAGGCACGCGTGTGGTCAAAGCGTTGGGACGTGAAGATGAAAACACGCGCGAGTTTCAAGGTCTGACCTCCAAGATGTATCATGCCTCGTATCGCGCCGCATGGCTCTCCGCGCTCTTCCTGCCGACCGTGCAGATGATCGCCGCGCTCGCGCTCGGTTTTATCGTCGGCTACGGTGGATTGCAAATCAACCTGGGGCTGATGACCATCGGCGGTATTCAAGCCTTCGTTTCGTATCTCACATTTATGATGTGGCCTATTCAGGATTTGGCGCGCGTGTACTCCGAAATGCAGCACAGCATCGCGTCAGCGGAGCGAATTTTCAAGTTGGTGGACACCCCGCCCGAAGTCCACAACCGACCCGATGCCGTCGAAGCGAAAACTCTGCTCGGCGAGATCGAATTCGAGCACGTGGATTTTTTCTACGAGGACAGGAAATCCGTCCTGACAGATTTCTCGCTGAAAGTTAAAGCGGGTGAGACCATCGCGCTGGTCGGGCCGACAGGGGGCGGCAAAAGCACCATAGTGAATCTACTCTGCCGCTTTTACGAGCCGAGCAAAGGCGTGATCCGCATCAACGGTTTGGATTACATGGATTACAAGTTGGAGTCGATCCACAACAAGATCGGCATTGTGCTGCAAACGCCGCACCTGTTCTCTGGGACAGTGCGCGAGAATATCCGCTACGGCAATTTGTCTGCGGACGACGCGCAAGTGGAGGAAGCCGCCAAGATCGCGGGCGCGCATGATTTCATTGTGACGCTCGAAAAGGGTTACGAGCAAGGCGTGGGCGAAAGCGGCAACCTGCTCTCGGTTGGGCAGAAGCAGTTGATCAGCCTGGCGCGCGCCGTGCTTGCCCGCCCTGAGTTGTTCATCATGGACGAGGCGACTTCTTCGGTGGACACCCTGACCGAGGCGCTCATCCAACGCGGCATGGATGCGCTGATGAAGGGTCGCACATCCTTTGTCATCGCGCACCGCCTCAGCACCATCCGCCGCGCGGACAGAATTCTGGTCATCGAGAATGGTCAGATCGCCGAGCAAGGCTCACACGCCGAGTTGTTGAAACTGCGCGGGCATTATTACCGCCTGTACACCCAGCAGTTTAGGCATCAGTTGGAGGTGGCGTATGGGGTTGTGGAGGAGGAAGGTGAGAAGGAAAAAGTAATAAGTGAGGCGGTGGCAGCGGATTGAGTTGAGTAATTAGAGATTGGTAAGTAGCAAAAAAGGTGGCAGTCATCTCAAAGATGACTGTCACCTTTTCATTTTTTAGTTCAATGTTTTTCTTACTCCTTGCAGGTAAAATATAGACCAACTTAGTCATGATAAAGGAAAACAAACATGGCAAAAAATACTCGATCAACTGGGAAAATGACGACGATTTTCTTCGGTTTCGAAAAATAGCGTGGGTTTATATTCAACCAGTACATGCTGTTTATGTTCAAGCAAGTGAAAATCAGGGGTGTATTGAAGTCGTTTGCCTTCTTACATATATTCGATACTCAGAGGCTGCTCTTCAAACCATTCTACAGATTGGGCGTACTCGAGCAAGTAAATAAAATCGCGTTCGAGCAACGACTCAAACGCGATCATTCGTTCCATCTTTGCAGATGGAAACCCGCCTATGACGTTTCCTCCATGATTGGATACTTTTCTGACTGGCATATCTGACTCCTTTTTTTATTTTGATTGATGACAAAATATCGGAGTCGATTTTACATTTTATAGGCCAGTCTCATTTATCTTTGAGACAAATGCCCTTTTTAGCCCCCATAGTCTCATTATCTTTTAAGTGACAGAATATTAGTCAACTGTAAGTCAGGCTTTTAGCCTGACGCCCTTTGAAATTTGATGGAAATTTGATGGAAATTTGATGGGTGGCGGGTTGAAAACCCGCCCTACAGCTACCTATGCAAGAGGTCTAATATATAAAGTTTGATGGGTAATAAGGATGTTTGATAAGCAAAAGTGTAGCTATTTTTGCTTGCTATGAGCCATTATTTTTTAAGCGCCTCTTTAGCACATAATCCAAAATCACAGCCACGATAAAAACCAGCCCTTTGATTACCTGTTGATTATATGAGGGAACTTCCAACAGGTTTAATCCATTTGCCAGAATGCCAATAATAAAGGTGCCGATAATGGCGCCAGTCACCGAGCCTGCGCCGCCCATCAGGCTTGCGCCGCCTAATACGCTGGAAGCAATTGCATCCAGTTCAAGCCCTGTGCCGCTGTTGGGCTGAGCAGACCACAAACGGGCGGTCAGCAGTAAACCCGTTAAACCAGCCGCCAATGCGCTGATGATGTAAACGCCAAATTTTATTTTCGCAGGTGAAATTCCCGCCAGACGCGCTGTCTCTTCGCCGCCGCCGATGGCGAAAATATAGCTCCCAAATACCGAACGATGCAAAATAATATAAGTAATGATGGCAACAAACAACAGAACAAAAAGCGGAACGGGAATCCCAGCCGCGTCCGTTGCCCAAAATGTAAATTGTTCATCCAAGCCTGAAATGGGTTTGCCCTGGGTGTAAACCAGCGTCAATCCGCGCACCGCCGCCATGCTGGCAAGCGTGGCAACAAAAGGCGGAATGCGTCCCCAGGCAATCATCGCGCCATTTAATGCGCCAATCAACGCGGCGGCAAACAGCGAGATGAATATGGCAGGGTAGGTTCCCAGTCCGTTGCGCGTGGCGAGACCTGCGGCTAGTACGCCTGTCAGCGCGGCAACCGACCCAACCGAAAGATCAACGCCGCCTGTGATCAATGCAAAAGTCATGCCAATCGCCGCAATCGCGATCATGGAGGTTTGGAGTGCAACCGTCAGCAGGTTATTGCCGCTCAAAAAATCAGCCGAAAGCAGCGAAAGAGGTAACGCCACCAGGAAGAGAATCACCAGACCGCTGTTCGCCCGCACCAATCCGAGGAAGCGTAGCAAAAATTTATTATTCATGAACATTCAATCCTGCGTTTTGAAGTTGACCCGTTGCGGCTTGCATGATGCGGTCCTGCGTTGCGTCGGCGCGGCTAAACTCAGCCATCAATCGTCCCTCGCGCATCACCAAAATACGGTCACTGACACCAAGAATTTCGGGCAGTTCCGAAGAAATCATCAGAATCGCCATGCCTTTTGCCGCCAGTTCCCCCATCAGGTTGTGGATTTCCGCTTTGGATGAAACATCAATCCCGCGCGTTGGCTCGTCGAGAATCAAAATCTGGGGATTGACCGCCAGCCAGCGGGCGATCACCACCTTTTGCTGATTCCCACCCGACAAATTCCCGACCCGCTGCTCGAGGTTCGCCGCGCGGATATTCAACTGTTGAATTGCGCCGCGTACCCACTGATCAATTTTTTCATAAAGCAGGAAACCAAAACGCGACAGGCGTTCAAACAACGAGACCGATGCGTTGGAGCGCACGCTTTGCCCAAGGAAAAGCCCCTGCGCTTTTCGGTCTTCGGTCACCAGCCCAATGCCCAGTCGAATCGCTTCCTGCGGCGAATGGATTTTTACCAATTTGCCCGCCACGCGAATTTCGCCGCCTTCATTTGGGTCTGCTCCAAAAAGAACACGCGCAATCTCCGTCCGCCCCGAACCGACCAAGCCCGCCAGCCCGACAATTTCACCTTTATAAAGTGTAAACGTGGCATCCTTGAGATGCGACCCGCTGCGCAAATTATGAACTTCGAGCGCAACCTCTCCGCGCTGCGTTTCAGCCTTTGGAAAAAATTCTTTCAACTCGCGCCCAACCATCATCTGCACAACAGAATTTACGTTCAGTTCTTTGGTTGCGGCAACGCCCACCAGTTGCCCATCGCGCATCACGGCAACGCGGTCAGATAAATTGAAAATCTCTTCCATGCGGTGCGAAATATAAATCAGCGTCACGCCTTGTTCGCGCAAGGAACGCATGAGGTCGAACAACTTTGCTGATTCGCGCTCGCTCAATGCGCTGGTGGGTTCATCCAAAATGATGACGCGCGACTTGATCGAAATCGACTTGGCAATTTCAACCATCTGACGCTGGGCAATGGAAAGATCAGAAATTAGCGCGGTGACGGAAAAATCCAAACCCAATTGATTGAGAACGCTTTGCGCTTCGGCTTGCATCATTTTTGTGTTGACAAGCGTTCCTGCCGCAAAGAGCGGTTCGCGTCCCAAAAAGATATTTTGCGCCACCGTCATCTGCGGAATGAGCGCCAGCTCCTGATGAATCATGGCAATGCCCAGTTCCTGCGCGCGGCGCGGTGATGGGATTTTGACTTCCTGCCCATCGAGCAGAATCATTCCCGTATCCGCCGTAAAAGCGCCGCTCAAAATATTCATCAGCGTGCTTTTGCCTGCGCCGTTTTCTCCAGCCAGCGCCAAAATCTCGCCAGGGTAAGCGGACAAAGTTACGTCTTGCACGGCTAAAACGCCAGGGAAAGACTTGGTGATATTTTTTAGTTCTAGGCGGTAGGTTTGATCTGCCATAATTTTGATGAAGAGGAGCGTCCTCGACAAAAACTGTCAAGGACGCTCCAGATGAAAAATAGATTTATTTGGTTACCAGTGAAAGCGGGACAGGAATGGCGGCTTCCACTTTTTCGCCGCTCAAATATTTGAGGGCTGATTCGACACCCAGGCGACCGATTTCGGCGGGCTGTTGGGCTACGGTGGCGGCGAGTGTGCCAGCATCCACTGCGGCAACGGCGTCGTCAACGGCATCAAAGCCGACAAAGACGATGCCCGTGCGACCAGCGGCTTCCGCAGCTTGAATCGCGCCGAGGATCATTTCATCGTTGTGCGCAAAGACAGCCGCAACTTCGGGCTGGGCTTGCAGAATGTTCTCAAAGACGGTCAAGCCTTCGTCACGGTTGAAGTTGGCAGTCTGTTGGGCAACGATCTTGGCGTCTTTGCAGTTGGCAGCCATGTAATCATTGAAGCCCTGACCACGATCACGCGCGGCGGATGTGCCGGCAATACCTTGCAGTTCAACTACGTTGCCTTTGCCGCCAATGGCGTTGCAAAGAAATTCCGCAGCCATCGTGCCGCCGGCAACATTGTCAGAAGCGACATGCGCTACAACTGTGCCGCCGTTCGCGCCGCGATCCACGGTGAAGACAGGGATGCCGGCTTCGTTGGCTTTCTGAATGGCAGGCACAACGGCGTCGGAGTCAGTCGGGTTGATCAAAATGGCTGAGACTTTTTTGGTGATGAGGTCTTCGATGCCGGCGACCATCTTGGCGGAGTCATCCTGTGCATCCACGACGATCAATTTCGCGCCGCCCGCATCAGCGGCGGCTTGTGCGCCGTCTTTCAATGTAACAAAGAACGGGTTGTTCAAGGTTGAGAGAACCAATCCGAGGGTAACTTCCGCGGCGGCAGGTTCGGGAAGAGTCACGCCGAGGGATTCGGCGGTCACGAGCGAAAGCGGAACAGGAATGGAGGCGGGGACAGTTTCGCCATTCAAGGCTTTGACCGCGGTTTCCACACCCAAGCGACCGATTTCGGCGGGCTGTTGGGCTACGGTGGCGGCGAGACTGCCTGCCGTTACTGCGGCAACGGCATCGTCAACGGCATCGAAACCAACAAAGACGATACCCGCGCGACCAGCGGCTTCTGCTGCCTGAGCCGCGCCGAGGATCATTTCATCGTTGTGCGCAAAGACTGCCGCAACTTCGGGTTGGGCTTGCAGAATGTTCTCGAAGACGGTCAAGCCTTCGTCACGGTTGAAGTTGGCGGTCTGTTGGGCAACGATCTTGGCGTCTTTGCAGTTGGCAGCCATGTAATCATTGAAGCCCTGACCACGATCACGCGCGGCGGATGTGCCAGCGATGCCTTGCAGTTCAACTACGTTGCCTTTGCCGCCAATGGCGTTGCAAAGAAATTCCGCAGCCATCGTGCCGCCTGCTACATTGTCTGATGCAACATGCGCTGCAACGGTGCCGCCGTTTGATCCGCGATCCACGGTGAAGACGGGAATGCCGGCTTCGTTGGCTTTTTGAATGGCAGGCACAACGGCGTCGGAGTCAGTCGGGTTGATCAAAATAGCTGAGACTTTTTTGGTGATGAGGTCTTCGATGCCAGCGGTCATCTTGGCTGAATCATCTTGCGAATCAACGACGATCAGTTTCACGCCCGCAGAATCAGCGGCGGCTTGGGCGCCGTCTCGGAGTGTGACAAAGAACGGGTTGTTCAAGGTGGACAGAACCAGACCAAGGGTCTTTTCGGTGGGCACAGTAGTCGCTGCGCCGCCGCAGGCTGAAAGCAGGAGGGAAACCAGCATCAGCAAACTAAACAGGGTGGTAATTTTTTTCATTATCTTCTTCTCCAGATGAAATAGGGTTGAATAGGGTAGATGGAAATATAAACGGGCTACTGATTTATTTTGTTTTTCACTCCTTTCTTAAAGCTATTTTGATGATCGGTTGATGGCTTTATAAAACAATAAAGCCAGCGCAATCACCACGCCTTTTATGACCTGTTCCCATAGTTGCGAAACATTCAGCAGGTTCAAACCGTTGCTGAGAGTTTCGATGAGCAGGGTGCCAAGCAATGTTCCAAACAGGGTTCCTTCACCGCCTGAAAAACTTGTCCCGCCTACCACCACTGCCGCTATGGCGCTGAACTCATAACCCACGCCGATGACAGGCTGTGCCGAGTCAAGCCGCGCAATCAAGATCAGCCCCGCCAACGCGGAGCATATTCCTGAAATCATATATACAAAGACAATCATACGGTTGGTGTTAATTCCTGCCAGCCGCGCTGCAACGGGGTTGTCTCCAATCAAGTAAATATATTCGCCAAAGCGCGTGCGGGTGAGAATTACTGTAACTAGAATAAACAACGCCGCCGCAATCACAATCGGCATTGGAATGGCGCCAATTGAACCTGTGCCAAGAAATCGAAAGGTATCTGGCAAGCCAGTAAATGGTTTGCCCTGGGTGTACATCAAGGTTAATCCGCGCCCGACGGTTAACATGCCGAGCGTGGCAATGAATGGGGGGATTTTTCCGCGCGCAATCATCAAGCCGTTGACCATGCCCATCAACGCGCCAATGCCAAGCGCAATCAGCACCGCTAGAAAAACAGGCAACCCTTGTTTGAGCAAATCAGCGGTGATGACCGCCGAGAGCGCCAAAATTGAACCAACGGATAGGTCAATGCCGGCGGTCAAAATGACCAGCGTCATACCAATTGCCACAATGCCGCTGATGGTTGCCTGACGCAAAATGTTAATCTGGTTTGATCCAGTCAGAAAGCGGTCTGAAAGCAGGGACAGCCCCAAGCCCAGCAAGGCGTAGACCAGCAGCAGCCCAAAACGCTTTAAGAAGATATTTAAAGTGAATGGAGCAGAACGAAGTTGCTCGACTGGCGCGGTCATCTTAAAAAACAACTCCCGATACCAAAATCACATTGGCATAGGGAGAAAATTCGCCGGTGCGTACCACAGCCTGCGCGTCAGAAGTCATTTCTTTGAAAATCACATGCGTCACAAATTCCATCGGCACATCGGGCAAAAGAGCCTTGACTGCCTTCAAAAATTTTGGGTTACGCGCCTTGACTTCTTCCGCCAGAATAACCTTCTCAACCTGCATTTCGTCCAAAATGACTTTGAGCGTTTCCACCGCGCCTGGCACGTTTTTGGTCAACGCCAAATCAATGCGCTCTGTTTCGGGCGGAATGGGCAGACCCGCATCTGCCACGACCAGCGTTTGCATGTGCCCCAGCGTGGCAATGGCGTATGATAATTCCGAATTCAATAGCGTTGTTTTTTTCATTTCTGACCTCCAAGAAATTCGTTAACTTCTTTGCGCATAGGCAAGGAGGGCTGCGCCCCGTGTCTTGTGACTGAAATCGCCGCTGCCGCGTTACCCAACTGCGCGGCTTGCTCGGTGTTCATGCCTTCTGCCAAGCCTGTTGCAAACGCGCCCACGAAGGCATCCCCCGCGGCGACGGTATCCACAGCTTGCACGGAATAGGGGGGGATTTCTTTGCGCCCAGCGGCGGTGACAATCAGCACGCCTTTTTCGCCCAGGGTGATGATTAAATTCCGCACGCCCATACCAAGCAATTGCTCGATGGCTGAGTCGAGAGTCTCCGCGCCAACCACTTGCATGGCTTCGCGTTCGTTGGGGATGAAGTAATCTACTTTGGATAAGATTTCTGCGCTGAGTGTTTGAGCGGGGGCGGGATTCAACACCACCCTGAGGTTGTTTGCCGCAGCCAGAGTGATGGCTGCGCTGACGGTTTCGAGCGGGCTTTCGAGTTGTGTGACGAAAACATCCGCGTTGGAAAATGCCTGTCGCGCAGCATCCAGTTCGCGGGGAGTGAGCGCGAGGTTCGCGCCCGAAGCGACGACGATGGTATTTCGTCCAACGGCATCCACTGTAATTAAGGCAATTCCTGTTGCTTCGCGCTCGTCCACGGTAACGTGTTGAATGTCAATTTCATCTTTGGCGGCGCTGGCGCGTAATTCACTGCCAAAACCATCCTGACCTACGCGCCCGATCATGGTTACGGCTGAACCCATGCGGGCGGCGGCAACTGCCTGGTTGGCGCCCTTTCCGCCGGGAATGGTGGAAAATTTGCCGCCTAAAATTGTTTCGCCGATTTGCGGGTGGCGGGCAACATTCACCACCAAGTCCATATTTAAACTGCCAACGACGAGAATTTTTCCCTGCATCAAGACCTCGTGGAACTTTCGCGGATGATCAATTGGGTGGAAAGGATGTTGTGGCGCGGCGGTAATGATGGGTCGCTCATGCGCTCAAAAAGAAGTTTGACTGCCAGTTGACCAATTTCCTGTTTGGGTTGGGCAATGGTGGTCAATGACGGGGTGGTGTAAGACGCCAGTTGTATATCATCAAAACCGACAATGGCGATATTTTCAGGCACGCGCAAGCCAAGTTGGGCGGCGGCGCGCATCGCTCCAATTGCCATCATGTCATTGCAGACGAAGATGGCGGTTGGGCGCGGAGTTTGTTGTAGAAGCTGCATAGCCGCCGAATAGCCCGAAGGCGCATGAAAATCACCGCGCGCCAAAAGGGATTCATCAACCGAATGACCCGCCTGCTGGAGCGCGGCGCGATAGCCTGTGACACGCTCTGCGCTGGGGGTAATGTTGGAGGGTCCTGTAATGCAGCCGATAACCTGATGTCCGAGTGACAATAGGTGCTGGGTGGCAAGCAATCCGCCTTGATAGTTTTCGGTGGTGACGGTGTCCAACTCCAGGCTGCCCATGTCGCGATCTACAACGACAAGCGGAAATCCGTTTTTGACAATTTCTGAAATTGCTTCGCGATTTTCCCCCGCGCCAACGAAGATGATGCCATCCAGTTGTTTGTTTTCCAGTACTTCGGTATAGACGTGTTCTTTATTTTCGTCATTTTCTGTGTTGCACAAAATGACACTGTACCCAAGCGCAAAAGCCGCTGC
>CAMCQT010000037.1 GCA_945877125.1 Candidatus Brevifilum fermentans
GTCGATTATATGGTGCCGATGCCCATGAATGCGGCGCGTCTGGGTGAGTACATAAAAACCTACGATGTGAGCCGTGAATATTCATTGGTTGCTCAAACTCAAGACGGGGAAATGTTGGGCGTTAATATGCTTGGATTGCGCGAAGATCGGGCATGGATCACGCGCCTGGGCGTCATTCCCAATACGCGGCGAAACAGGGTGGGACAGACATTAATGGAAAGTTTGATGGCGCAGGCGGCGCGGCTCTCCATTAATTTTGTGATGCTTGAAGTGATTAAGAACAACACGCCCGCCTATCAATTATTTTTGAAACTTGGTTTTTACGAAGTTGGCGAACTTTTGGTTCTGCGTCGTTCACCGTTCACGCCGCCTGTTGACCCCATCGTAGCGGATGCCCAACGGTTGGACCGCACCGACTCTCTGGTGCTGGTTGGCCATGACCGCGGCACACAGCCCTGGACTAATCAATCTGAATCGTTGTTCAATGCGTTTGAAGTTTCTGGTTTGCGGCTCACGCTGGCTGATGGCAGCCGCGGCTGGTTGGTCTATCAGCGCCAGAAATTTTTGCTGACCCGCTTTGCGTTCAAAACAGAAGTGGGTGACCCTGCCACGGTTGCGTATGCCTTGCTTTCTCATTTGCATAATCAATATCCGCGGCTTGATACCCAAATTGAAAACATACAGGTCAATGATCCGCATTTGCCGGCTTTTTATAAAATGGGCTATGTTGAATCGTTTCGCCGTATTGAAATGTGGCACGGCACACCGCCGGCCAGTCTCAGCGCGAAATAGGTTTTGGGAAATATGCGTCGAAAAATTATTGGGTATTTAATTCTGGCTGCGTTGCTGGCGGCCTGTGCTCCGGCTGTCACAAATGCTCGGGTTGCAATCCCCAGCTCCACGTTGAGTCAGACCGCTGTTCCAGCGTTGGAATCTCTGCCAGCGACGTCCATCCCATCTTTGCCCTGCGAACCTGCGAAGATCATGCCGCTTGGTGATTCGATCACCTATGGCGAGGGAATTCCCAGCTACGGCGGCTATCGAAATTTGTTGGGCGCTTTGCTGACGAATGACGGCTACCTTTTTGACTTTGTCGGTTCGCAAAAAAGCGGCGAGGATTCTCTCCCCGATGCGGATAACGAGGGGCACCCGGGTTGGAGAATTTCAAATATAAAGGGCGCGATTGATTCAGAGGGTTGGCTTGAGACGTATCAGCCGGATGTGATTCTTTTGCACATTGGCTCGAACGATCTTCGCTATGGAAATTCGGCGTACGCGCCGGGTAATCTCTCGGCGCTGTTGGATGACATTCTTGTACGTTTACCTGAGACGCAGGTTATCGTGGCGCAGATCATTCGTACGCGCTGGGGTTCTGATGCGAAACACCGTTTTTACAATGATGCGATTCCCGATGTTGTTGCTTCCAAGGGGGCGCGTGTCTCGGTGGTTGATATGCGGGATGTTCTTACCAATAATGATTTCACAACGCTATATCATCCCAGCCCGGCCGGTTATGACAAGATGGCTCAGGCTTGGGAATCTGCGATTTTGGCGTTGGATTTGGAGAAGTGCGTTGCTCCGTAATTTAACGCTTGCGACGACGATAGGCTTCTGCAAGTCCGCCCGTTGATGTTTCGCGGTAGAGGGAGGGCAGCGCATGACCGGTCTCACGCATGACAGACACAACTTCATCATACGAGATGCGATGCCCTCCGTCTGTGAAGAGGGCGTAATCGGCGCAGGCTAGAGCTTGCGCCGCGGCGAAGGCATTGCGCTCGATACATGGGATTTGAACCAGCCCCGCCACGGGGTCGCAGGTCAAGCCGAGGTTATGTTCCAGTCCCATTTCTGCCGCGTATTCAATCTGGCGCGAAGTGCCGCCGAGTAGTTGAGTCGCCGCGCCTGCCGCCATCGCACAGGCCACGCCGACTTCACCCTGACAACCTACTTCGGCGCCAGATATGGAAGCGTTGTGCTTGGCGAGGTTGCCGATCAGTCCGGCAGTGGCAAGCGCTCGCAGAACTGCATCGTCGGAGCAGTTGAGAATTTCCTGAAGATATTTCATGACCGCCGGAACAATTCCGCATGAGCCGCAAGTGGGCGCTGTGACGATTTCGCCGCCCGAGGCGTTTTCTTCTGAGACGGCCAATGCGTAGGCTGAAACCAACCCAGCCCGCTGTAAAAGCGGACCCGATAAACTGGCTTTGCGATAGAACGACCACGATTTGCGCGCCAGCCCCAAGCCGCCAGGCAGAACGCCCTCGGCGTGTAATCCGCGGTCAATGGCAGCCAGCATGACCTTCCATACTTTATTGAGATGATCCCAAATTTCCACGCCTTCGCGGCTCTCCACGTATTCCCAAAGAGACTGCCCGTTTTGTTTGCATTGATCCAGCATCTCGCGCATGGTTTTCAGGTCATAGATTTCTTTTGGAATGGGCAGGCTGTCGGCATCGCGCAAAGCTCCGCCGCCGACGCTGTAGACTTCCCATCGGGCAAGGGATTTCCCCTCGGCAGACAAGGCTTCAAAGCGCATCCCGTTTGGATGCATGGGAAGTTGCTTCTCTGGCTTCCAAATGATTTCCAGATTGTCGGGATTGAAGACGCTTTTAATGGCCGCATCGGTCAGATGTCCGCGGCCGGTGGCGGCCAGGCTTCCATATAAAGTTGCGCGGTAAGCCGCCGCGGATGGATGCCGCTCACGAAATATTTCCGCGGCGAGGCGCGGCCCCATGGTGTGACTGCTGGACGGGCCGATGCCAATCCGAAAGAGTTCTGTAATGGATTCCACTGTGACTCCTGTAATTTATTTTAGGGCGTTGAATATATCTATTAACTTGCCAGACTCAAGGACTTTGGGCGTTGCGTGTCTCTCATGGCTGCACAGTGCTTTTGCGATAAAGTTTTGTTTTGCTATACATCCTCAATTTCATAAAAAATTTATGAAACTGATTATAGCAGTTGAGATGATACCGTTGGCAGGTTACATGTTTGAACTTTTCAATTTGTAACCTGTCAACTTTCAAGCCTTCAAATACGCCCTACCAATTTCATTTGACATCCTCCCTCTTTTTTGCTACACTATAAGTTGTCAGACAACTCTAGGCTAGCCGTTAATTGCTAAAGGCTAATCGCTACAGGCTAAAGGTAACCAGCTAATGACAACTCTCCTCATAAAAAATGCATATATCGTAACCATGGACGACCACCAACGGGAAATTGCCGAGGGCGGTCTTTTTATTCGCGACGGAATTATTGAACAAGTGGGTTTGACTTGTGATCTTCCGTCTACCGCCGATGAAGTCCTTGACCTCAAAGGGCATGTCGTTATGCCTGGTCTGGTCAACACGCACCATCATTTTTACCAGACCCTCACGCGTGCTGTGCCCGCCGCGCAGGACGCCAATCTTTTCAACTGGCTCAAAACTTTGTATCCCATTTGGGCGCGCCTGACCCCCGATGATATTTTTATTTCGACTCAAACCGCGCTGGCAGAACTTGCCCTTTCTGGATGTACCACCGCCTCGGATCATCTCTACCTTTTTCCGAACGGATCAAAACTGGACGATGAGATTGCTGCGGCCTCCGAGATGGGGATGCGCCTGCAAGCATCGCGCGGCTCAATGAGTCTTGGCGAATCCAAAGGCGGCTTGCCCCCCGATTCAGTGGTGGACACCGAAGAAAATATCCTCAAAGATTCACAGCGTCTTATCGAAAAATATCACGATGCCAAACATGGCGCCATGACTCAGATCGTGCTCGCGCCGTGTTCCCCATTCAGCGTCACATCAGATTTAATGAAACAGTCTGCAAAACTGGCGCGTGAATATGGCGTGCATTTGCACACGCATCTTGCCGAAACCGAAGACGAAGAACAATTTTGTATGCAAATGTTTGGTCATCGCCCTGTGGGATATATGCAGGAAGTAGGCTGGGTCGGCAGCGACGTATGGTTCGCGCACGCGGTCTGGGTCAGCGACGCAGAGATTCAAGTTTTTGCCAAACATGACTGCGGAGTGGCGCATTGTCCCACTTCGAATATGCGGCTTGCCTCAGGCATTGCGCCGATTAAGGAATACCGCGCCGCTGGCGTGAACGTCGGCTTGGGCGTGGATGGTTCCGCATCCAACGATGGCTCCCATCTACTGGCGGAAGTCCGCAATGCGATGTTGGTTTCGCGTGTGAAAGAAGGCATGACCGGATATTCCTTATCGAATGATCCCAACCGCAAGTTGATGACCGCCCGCGACGCGCTTCACCTTGGCGCACGCGGCGGAGCGGCGGTACTGGGCCGCAAAGACATCGGAAGTTTGGAAGCAGGCAAATGCGCCGACTTCTTCGCCGTCAACTTGAATAAACTTGCCTACACAGGGATGCACGACCCCGTTGCTGCAATTGTCTTTGGTCAATCCATGAATGTGGATTACACAGTTGTAAATGGAAAGTTCATCGTCAAGGAAGGTCAACTGGTGACGGTGGATGAACGCAAGTTGATCGAAAAACACAATAAAGCCGCAAAGAGATTGTTGGGTGGGTAGGATGAGGAATTGCAGATAATGGAAAAGCGGGATTACCGGTTTTTTTTGGCATTGCTTTTATTGGTTTATGCGTTTTTGATCATAAGAAACGCATGGGTTTCAGATGATATTTTTATAACTTTCAGAACAATTGAGAATTTCCTGTCTGGTTATGGGCTGACCTACAATCCATATGTGAGAGTTCAAAGTTTTACCCATCCGCTGTGGATGTTTGTGCTTTCAGCCGTATATTTATTATTTAATCAAGCACACCTTACATTTGGAAGCGGACTGTTCTTTCCCACTATTTTCCTATCGGTTTTAATTTCGACTGCCACCGTTTTTTTTGCCCTGACAAAAATCGTAAAACGCGACCCGGTTCCGATGTTGCTTTTCTTTGTTCCTGTGATTCTTTCACGGGCATTCATTGATTATTCAACCTCCGGATTGGAAAATCCGCTGACTAATTTTTTGCTGGTCGTATTTTTATGGCTGTTGTTCGCGGAAAAGCCTTCTTTTCTATCCCTGTCCTTCGTTTCAGCCTTGATCGGTTTCAATCGGATCGATGCTTTATTGCTGGTTGCGCCATCCCTTTGCTATGTTCTGTTTCTTGATCGGAAAAATTTTTCCAGGAATATCGCGGCGGCGTTTCTCGGCTTTTTGCCGCTGATCTTATGGGAACTGTTTTCCCTTTTTTATTATGGGTTTCCTTTTCCCAACACGGCTTACGCAAAACTGAACACCGGTGTTTCAGGGTCGGCGCTGATCTTGCAGGGACTGGATTATTTGTTGAACTCCCTTTACATGGATCCGCTAACGCTCTTCGCCATCACTTTGGCAGGTGCTGGCGTTGTCCTGTCCAAAGATCGAAAGGCAATTGTGCTGTTTCTTGGCGTGGTGTTTTATCTTGCCTACATTGTAAATATCGGCGGCGATTTTATGAGCGGCCGGTTTTTGGCTTCGCTGCTTTTAGTCTCGGCTGTGTTGCTCTCACGCACCGAATATTTTTCCCTGCGTTACGGTATTCCGGTTTTTGCGGCTTTCGTCTTGATGGGCGGTTTTTCCATTCATTCGACATTTCTCGACCCGCTATTGCCGCTGCAATTGGTTAATTACTCGGTTTGGGATAAGAACGATATCGCCGATGAAAGGCTGGCTTATTTCGAGCGGCACGATCAGGGGCTGGTTGTCAGTGGTTTCAGGGATACGGCTGTCAGTTCCAATGTCTTTGGACGCAATTGGATATTTACCGGGGTAGATCAGGTAAAGGAAGAGGAGATTTTAGGCGGCAGGTCTTCCTATCTGGCCGGCCCGGATTTATATGTAATGGATAAGACAGCGTTAGCCGACCCGCTTCTCGCGAGATTGCCAGTGCCTGATCCGGCGCATTGGCGCATTGGTCACTTCATTAGGAATACTCCTCAAGGTTACAAGGAAACACTGCAAACTGGTACGATGCAAATATCCGACCCGGACCTGGCGGCTTATTATAAAAAATTGTCTTTTGTGATCACTGGTCCGTTGTGGAGCAGTGAGCGCATCAACGATATTATTAAGTTCAACACCAGACAGTACGATTATTTATTGAAGTCATATTTGTCCCATTCTGTGCATTGATGGAATGTTCATACACAGAAATGGTTTTTCGTTAAAAAACGGCAGAGTTAAAAATATTTATGAGTTAGGAGATTACACGCTGATGAGCGCCATGTTGCTTCATGTATTGTACGTACTTTCCCATGATATTCCCGGACTGGTCGTTGCGGGAGTGGCATTGATTCTCATGCTTCTGGCCTTGATTAGAAAAGAATCGTCATTAATGGTGATTGCCGCTTTGTTGACCATTCCATTCACGTATGAGGCAGGTGACTGGACGAGCATCCGCCTGCTTGTGCGATTAATACCGCTTTCCGCATTCCTCTCTGCCTTTGCCATCAGCAAGGAGGAAAATTTTCTTGCGTGGATTGCGCCGTTTCCTGCTTTCGGCGCGCTTGTTTATTTTCTTTTCAATCTGATCATGTCTGACGTTGGCGGTGCTTAAATCAAGAACGTTTTTTGCATTAGGAGAACACTATGACATCACATAACGCATCCAAACTCACCTACGCTCTTGTTGATGTGGCTATGGGACGCGCCCATGCCGATCTCGTGATTCGTGATGGCAAATGGGTCAGCGTGCAATCGGGTGAGATTGTTCCGCATACCGATATTGCCATTGTCAATGGTCATATTGCTTTTGTAGGCTCAGATGCCAGTCACACGATTGGCGAGAAGACACGTGTCATTGAAGCCAAGGGACGTTATCTTGTGCCGGGCTTGATTGATGCCCACATGCACGTTGAGTCGGGTATGGTCACGGTGACCGAGTTTGTGCGGGCGGTGGCTGTGCGCGGTACAACCGGCATGTTCATTGATCCGCACGAGATTGCAAATGTCTTTGGCTTGAAGGGTGTCAAATTGATGGCAGATGAAGCCGCCAAACAGCCCATTCACGTTTGGGTGCAAATGCCTTCGTGCGTGCCGTCTTCACCGGGGTTTGAAACACCGGGCGCTTCTCTTGGACCCAAAGAGGTTGCCGAAGCCATGACCTGGAAAGGCATCATCGGTTTGGGTGAGATGATGAATTTCCCGGCTGTTTACATGGGCGATAAGAAAATGCTGGATGAAATGACCATCACGCACGCGGCTGGCAAAACCATCGGCGGACATTATCCTTCGCCCGATCTGGGTCTGCCGTTCCACGGTTATGTGGCAGGCGGGGCAGAGGATGACCACGAAGGCACGCGGGTTGAAGATGCTGTTGCACGTGTGCGGCAGGGCATGAAAGCCATGCTGCGTTACGGTTCAGCCTGGCATGACGTGGCGACACAAGTCAAAGCAATTACCGAAAAGAAATTGGATTCACGCAGATTCATTCTCTGCACCGATGATTCACATGCTGCCACGCTCGTGCAGGAAGGTCACATGGATCGTGTCCTGCGCCATGCCATTAGCGAAGGACTTAACCCGATGACCGCCATCCAAATGATGACGATCAATTCGGCTGAACATTTTGGGTTGACAAAAGAAATGGGCATGATCGCCCCCGGTCGTTGGGGTGATGTGGTGCTTGTGAATGACCTGATGAATTTCAAAGCGGATGTGGTCATTGCCAAAGGGCAGGTGATTGCTGAGGCGGGTGAGTGGCAAGTCGAGTTGCCTGTGGTGAAATATCCCAAGTGGGCAAGCAAGTCTGTGCATTTGAAGAAGAATCTCAAGGCGGCAGATTTTGCCCTTCGGACGAGAGCAACTGACGGGTCGGAGGTTGAGGCGCATGTCATCGGCGTGATCGAAAATCAGGCGCCCACACGTCATCTAAAAATGAAGGTCACGGCAGAGGGCGGCGAAGTCAAATCAGATTTGAAACGTGACATTGCGAAGATCGCGGTGGTGGAACGTCATCGCGCGACGGGCAAGGTTACGGTGGGGTTGGTTAATGGTTTTGAATTCACCAGAAAATGTGCGATCGGTTCGACCGTGGTGCATGACAGCCATCACATGATCGTGGTCGGTACGGATGATGAGAGTATGGCGGTGGCTGCGAATGAACTGGCGAAGTGTGGCGGCGGTCAGGTGGTGGTGATTAATGGAGAAGTGGTTGGGCTGGTGGAGTTGCAGATCGCGGGGCTGATGTCGAATGAACACGCAGATATTGTGGCAGAGAAAGCCACCTCGGTGCTGGATGGGTTTAAGGCTTGTGGTTCTGAGTTGAACAACCCGAACATGCAATTGAGTTTGCTTGGTCTAGTCGTGATCCCTGAGTTACGTATTTCGGATATGGGTCTTGTGGAAGTAACCAATTTAGATTTTATATCCGTATTGGATGATTGAGATAAAAATGTCAAATTTCCCCTTTCAACGTTTACAAGTCGATCTGGCTGCATTGATCGCGCGTACGTCTTCTGGTCAGCGTTTGCCTTCTGAACCAGTGCTTGCAAAACAATTGGGTGTTTCGCGCGCCACACTGCGCGATGCCATGCGTACTTTTGAAACGCAGGGACTTATTCGCCGCCGGCAGGGTTCTGGCACATTTGTGGTTGGCAAAGTTCAGGCGCTGGATAGTGGGCTTGAAGTTTTGGAAAGCCTCGAGACGATGGCAAAACGTCTTAATCTTGCGATTACTTTGAGTAATTTGAGTGTGGAACAAGTTGCGGCAGATGCTGACTGTGCGGCAAATTTGAATCTGGCAGTGGATACATCTGTGTTGTGTGTTCGCCGCGTGATTCGCACAGATGGACGTCCGGTTGCCTATCTCGTAGATACATTGCCTGAGGATGTTCTACAGATCGACGACCTGCCCGCTGATTTCCACGGCTCGGTTCTCGACTTTTTGCTGGGGCGCGGCGATACTTTGAAAACTTCCCGCGCCAATGTCAGCGCCATCGGCGCAACCGCAGAGGTTGCCAAGGCGCTTGAAATTCAACGCGGAGATGTGTTACTGCATTTCTATTCACAGTTATATGATGAAACCGGCAAGGCTGTAGATTATTCGTTGAGTTATTTCATCCCAGGATATTTCCACTTTCACGTCGTAAGACGGGTGGGCGGGTAGCCACAGAGAACACTGAGAAAAAAAAGAGCGAGAGCCTTTTCTCAAAAAGTTTTTTGCGCTAGACCATAGCTGATTTATACAAGAGATAAAATGAGATTTATTGAGTGATGATTGCGCTAATTAATTTGGGGCTTTGTTAAGTAATGATAAAAAACTTTCCAGTAAAGGTTTTATCTGACAATGACGATCCGTTAACTCGTAGGATTATTGCCAGTGCCATTGAAGTTCATAAACGCTTGGGTCCTGGCTTGCTTGAAAAATTATATCAAGAGGCAATGGCGATTGAAATGCAACTTGTAAATCTAAAAGTTGAAAAGAATGTGAAAATTCCAGTCGAATATAAAGGTAAGCCAATTGGAGATTATTTTATTGATTTACTTGTTGAAGATAGAGTGATTTTGGAACTTAAGAGTGTGGAACGCCACGACCCAATTTTTGAAGCACAAATTTTGTCTTATATGAAGTTGACCGGGAAGAAAGTGGGACTGCTTATCAACTTTAATTCAAAAATGGTGAAAGATGGCATAAAGCGATTTGTTCTTTGAACTTAAAAACTCAGGGTTTCTCTGTGAACTCTGTGGCTAATAAAAAAGGAGAAAAAAATGACAGACAAAATTCAAGAAATTCAGAAACGTGTGGAAGCCTCCCGTGAGGACATTATCAAGTTCATGCGTGAGATCGTAGCCATCCCTTCGATGGAATCAAAGATCGGTCCCGTTGGCGAGCGCATTCAAGCCGAGATGAAGAAACTTGGCTACGATGAAATTCGTTTCGACAAAATGGGCAACACGATTGGACGCATCGGCAACGGCAAAAAAGTAATCGTTTTTGATTCACATATTGACACCGTGGGTGTGGGCGACCCAACCGAATGGGAATGGGATCCGTTCATCGGAAAAGTTGAAGATGGCATTCTCTACGCGCGCGGCGCCTGTGACGAAAAGAACAGCACCCCCGGCATGATCTACGGTCTGGCAATTGCCCGTGACCTCGGTCTGCTCGAAGGCTGGACCGCCTATTATTTCGGCAACATGGAAGAATGGTGTGACGGCATTGCCCCCAACACCTTCGTCGAAGTTGACCCCAAGATCAAACCCGATTTCGCCGTCATCGGAGAGCCGACCAAGATGCTCGTCTATCGTGGCCACAAGGGACGCCTTGAAATGAAAGTCACCGCCAAAGGCAAGTCGGCGCACGCCGCGAGCAATCACCTTGGCGAAAACGCCATTTACAAATTGCTGCCCGTCATCGCCGGCATCCGCGACCTCGAACCCAAACTTGGTGACCACGAATTTTTAGGTCATGGCAAGATCACAGTTTCAGACATGCACGTTCAAACCCCTTCCATTAACGCCGTGCCCGATGAAGCCATCATCTACATTGACCGCCGCATGACCTTTGGTGAAACCAAGGAACAAGTTAAGAAGCAGGTTGAAGATTTGATCCCCGCCGAATTCAAGGATTCTGTCAAAGTGGAAGAACTCTTCTACGACGACCCATCCTACACCGGATTTGTCTTCCCCGTCGATAAATATTTCCCCGCCTGGGCATTGGATGAAGGTCACGCCCTCGTTCAAGCCGGACAGATGGCACGAAAGTCTATTGGTTTGACCGAAGCCCCAAGCAGCAAGTGGAACTTCTCCACGAATGGAATCTACTGGGCTGGCAAGGCCGGCATCCCCTCCATCGGCTTTGGCCCCGGTGACGAAGAAACCGCCCACACCGTCCGCGATTCCGTCTCGCTCGAAGACATGGTCAAAGCGACAGAATTCTACGCAATTTTGCCGAGTTTGATTAAGTAGGATAACCCTCGCGGTTATTTTTGGCATAACATAAAAGGGGCAGGGATAAACCCTGCCCCTGCAGAATATGAAAATTTTAGAAATAAGACGTCATTCCATCCGTTCTCCATTTGACGAGCACCTTAATCAAATGGGTGTAACGCTTGCCCGCCTTGTAGGTCAAAACGCAGGTCCATTTGACCGTGTGGTTACATCTACACTTCCGCGTGCATTTGAAACCGCAATTGCCATGGGCTTTGAAGTTGATGAGCAAAATGAACTCTTGAATACTTATGGAGGGTTCGTGGAGAATGAAGCGCCATGGCCGCAGCCCTTTCGTAATTATGCTGAGATCATTGGGCAGAAAGGCGCGGCCGCCAGGTACGCGCACAAATTGGCAAAATACTATGCAGGCATGATGGAGTTTATTTCTGAAGGACGCTCTGCGCTGGTCATTAGTCACGGCGGTGTTGTCGAATTAAGTGCTGTTGGTTGCCTGCCCGATGCTGATTTTTCCACGTGGGGCGACTCAGTGGACTACTGTGAAGGCGCAAGGCTGTATTGGGATGAGCAATTTGTCCGCGCGGAAGTGCTGCGCGTAAGCAAATAATATTTAAATAAAAATTTAAGGAGATAAAAATGCAAACAACTTTACGTGGTCGTGATTTGATCGGTGACCTCGACTTCACAAAAGAGGAAGTCGAAACCGTTTTAGAAGTAGCCTGGGATTTAAAGCGCAAACGCGCGCTCGGCGAACCGCATCCTTACCTGCGCGATAGGGCGCTGGCGATGTTGTTCTTCTTCTCGTCCACCCGCACCCGCGGATCATTCGAAGCGGGCATGGCTCAGCTTGGCGGACATGGCGCTTTCATCGACAGCAACACCACCCAAATTTCACACGGCGATACCCCTGTTGAAATTGGAGAGATCTACGGTCGTTATTTCGACGGCATTGCCATTCGTCATTGTGACTATGGCGATGGCAACAAATACTTGAACGCTGTCGCCAAATCTAGCCGCGCGCCTGTTTTGAACATGCAATGCGATATTTACCATCCCTTCCAATGCCTCGCTGACCTGATGACCATCATGGAAAAGAAAGGCAAAGACCTGAGCAAGAAGAAGATCGTTGTTTCCTGGGCTTACGCCGCTTCCTACCTCAAGCCGATTTCTGTTCCCCAGTCCCTCATTCTCCAGATGCCCCGCTTCGGCATGGATGTGACTTTGGCCTACCCGCCAGAATTCCCCCTCATGCCTGAAATCGTCGCCCAGGCGCAGGAACAAGCCAAAATTGCTGGCACTAACTTTGAGATCATTAACACCAAAGACGGCATGACCGAAGCCTGCAAAGATGCCGATGTGATCTACGCCAAATCATGGGGTCCGCTTTTGACCACGACCGACAAAGTCGAAGGCAAAAAACTCCAGGATATGTACAAGAATTGGCTGATGGACGATGCCAAACTCAAAGTTGCAAAACCCGGCGCAATTTACATGCACCCATTGCCAGCCGACCGTGACATCGAAGTCACCAGCAGTGTCTTGGATGGACCGCAGTCCGTGGTGTTTGACCAGGCTGAGAATCGCCTGCACGCCCAAAAAGCCGTCATGGCTTTGACGATGAGCTAAAAGATAAAAAGTAAAAGGTGAGAAGTAAAAAGTAGGCGGTTTTCCCTAATTACTTTTTACTTCTCACTACTTTCCCCAAAGGAGAATACATGACCAACAAACTCGCAGTCATCGCCATTGGTGGCAACTCACTCATCAAAGACGATAAAACCGTCACCGTAGATAGCCAGTATCAAGCCGCCAAAGAGACCTGTGTGCATATCGCAGACATGATCGAACAGGGCTGGGATGTGGCAATCGGACACGGAAACGGCCCGCAGGTCGGTTACATTTTGCGCCGTTCTGAGATTGCCGCCAAGACCGCCGGAATGCACGAAGTTCCGCTGGATGTGTGTGGCGCGGATACTCAGGGCGCGATTGGTTACGCTCTTCAGCAGAACCTGCAAAATATTTTGTATCAGCGCGGCATCAAAAAGAAAGTAGTCACCATCATCACCCAAGTTCTTGTGGATAAAGATGACCCCGCCTTTGCCAAGCCGACCAAGCCGATTGGCAGTTTCATGGATCAAACTGAATCAGAACGCCGTCAGCGTGAGCAAGGCTGGACGGTGGTTGAAGATGCAGGGCGCGGCTTTCGACGCGTGGTCGCATCACCAATGCCCAAGGAAATTGTCGAACTGGAAACCGTTCAAACGCTCCTTGAAAAAGGCATCATCACCATCACAGTCGGCGGCGGCGGCATTCCCGTCATTGACCCCGGCGATGGCAACTACGAAGGTATTGCCGCCGTGATTGACAAGGATTTTGCTTCATCCCTGTTGGCGCGTGAGATCAAGGCTGACCTATTTGTCATTTCCACAGCGGTTGAAAAAGTAGCGATCTATTTTGGCAAACCCGAACAGAAATGGCTCGACAAAATGACAGTCGCCGAAGCCAAAGCCTATCTTGCCGAAGGCATCCACTTTGCCAAAGGCTCAATGGCGCCGAAGATTCAAGCTGCGATCTGGTATCTTGAAAATGGCGGCAAAGAAGCGCTAATCACGAATCCTGAAAATATTGGTCGCGCACTCAAAGGCGAAACAGGCACGCGAATCGTTCCGTAAATAATTTGTTGGGGCACGGCGTCGTCGTGCCCCAACTCAACAAGAGATATGAAACGCCTTCATCCCGCGCTCACCCTCCTCATTGCTGCAATCCTCGCTTATGGCTTGCTCATCCCCCAGCTCGGTTTTTACTGGGATGATCTACCCATGTCGTGGATTCGCTATCAATTGGGCGCGGACGCGATGACGAAATATTTTTCAACAAACCGTCCGGTCTGGGCATTGTTGTATCAAGTCACCACACACATACTTCCGCATGAGCCAATTTATTGGCAGGTCTTTGCACTCTTTTGGCGCTGGCTCGGCGCGGTCACATTATGGGCGATTGCTCGTAAATTATTTCCTCAGCGCGAAAAATTTGCGATTACATTAAGTTTATTATTTTTGCTTTATCCTGGTTTCAACCAGCAGTGGGGAAGTTATCTTTACAGCCATTTTTTCATCGTTCTTTTTTTCTTTCTTTTATCTTTCCTTTTGATGCTGCGCGGCAGGACTATTCCCGCGTTGATATTCTCCGCGCTCAATCTTTGGATGATGGAATATTTCTTCGTCCTTGAGTTGATTCGTCCCTTCATCATTTGGACTTCGCTGGAGTTAGAATCCCTCGCTCCGAAGGAACGCTTCGCACGCACCCTCAAGCTGTGGATTCCCTACCTGGCAGTTTTCGCCCTTGCGGTTTTTTCGCGTATCTTCATATTCAGCAATCAAATTTACGGCTTTAGTATTAAAGAAGAGATCATCAAAGCGCCGCTCGAAACCATCACTTTGCTTTTGCAAAATATTTTCACCAGCCTGTGGACAGTCAGTGGCGCGGCGTGGGCACTGGCGTTTCAGTTCCCAAGCCCGTCGGTAGATGGTCCGCGCATTACATTAATCTACACAGTCGTTGTGGTCGCTGTCGTGGCGTTGATTCTGCCTGGGTGGCGTAACCAGCCCAAGGATGAAGAAAGAGGCGGGCGGTGGTGGATAATCGCTCTGGGCATCGTCATGTTGATTTTGGGCGGGCCTCCATTCTGGCTGGCGAATATTCCCGTTTCACTTGGCTTCCCTGCCAACCGCGCCACGTTATCTTTTTTGCTTGGCGTAAGTTTTATGTTTGCAGGTTTGCTGGAATACATTCCAACAAAAATAAGATATGTAATTGCTGTTGCTTTTATTGCGCTGGCGGCAGGACGTCAATTTTTGTGGGCGAATGAGTTTCGCCGAGATTGGGCTTACCAGAAAAATTTATTCTGGCAAATGACCTGGCGCGCACCCGGCTTGGAAAAAAACACCATCGTTCTAATCAACGAGGAACTTGAATATTATGCAGATAATTCGTTGAGCGCGGCCTTAAATTGGATTTACGCGCCCGATAACCACACGGATGTTGTTGATTATGTTTTGCTTTACCCAACGAACCGCAAAGAGCTGTCTTTGAAATTGGATACGCCTGTCAATTATGATTTTCTTGCGGGTACGTTTGCAGGCAATACATCGCAGGCAGTTGTTTTTTATTATTCACCGCCGCGCTGTTTGCGTTTACTTGACCCCGAGATTGATTCGGAAAATCGTTTGATTCCTGATGATTCTTTTCTGCGTGATGCCGCGTTATTATCTTCCACTGCGCCAATCTTAAGCGAATCCATTGCCCGAATGCCGCAAGTTTATGCGCCGGAACCCGCGCATGGCTGGTGCTATTATTTCCAAAAAGCCGACCTTGCCCGCCAGATGAAAGATTGGCAAACAGTTACCCGTTTGGGCGATGTCGCTTTTTCGTTGGAAGATTATCCTAACGACCCGATTGAAAGGTTTGTTTTTATCGAAGGCTACGCTCATGCAGCAGATTGGCAAAGAGCGGTAGAATTATCCATGGATTCGTATGAAGTATCAAAAAAAAATATGAGTCCACTTCTTTGTAAATTATGGGATCGAATAGCCAGAGATACTCAAAATACGCCAGAGCAGAATGTCACTCTGGATGTAGTACAAAGTAAACTTGAGTGTTCGCCATAATAAATTTATAATGGATTTTCCTGCTAAAGTTGTTGGACTTTGAAAGAAATTGTCCACACAACTTGAAAGGAGGTCAAAGACACAAATTGACCTGGTACGTTGTGTTCGTAAAACTCAATTTCATAAGGAGAAGAAGAATGCGTAAAAATGTATCCCGCCTCGCGATCATCGCGTTGGCACTCATGCTCGTCCTCTCAGCTTGTGGTGGCGCGCCTGCCGCAACTCAAGCCCCCGCAGCAGACGTTCCTGCCGCGACAGAAGCACCAGTTGCAACTGAAGCCGCTGCTGAAGGCGGTTTCCAAATCCCTGAAGTAGTTGATGGAAAATTCAATGTAGCCATGGTCTTGATCGGACCGCACGACGACGGTGGTTGGTCACAGGCTCATTATGAAGGACTTGTTTATATTGAGAAAAATGTTCCCAACGTGAATGTTGCTTATATTGAAAACGTTCCCGAAGGCGCAGATTCCGAACAGGTCTTCCGTAGCCTTTCCCGCAAGGGCTTCAACTTGATCTTCGGCACATCCTTTGGTTTCGGTGATCCGATGGAAGTTGTGGCAGGCGAATTCCCTGACACGATGTTCATTCATCTGACCGGCATCAAATCCAACTTCACAAACTTTGGCAACCTGATGGGCGCCATGGAAGACATGAAGTACCTCGCTGGTATGTTGGCCGGTGCACGCGCCAAGCAGGATGGAAATCCAAAACTTGGTTACATGGCCACATTCCCGATCCCCGAAGAAATTCGTCTCGGCAACGCAATTGCCCTTGGCATGAAGCAGACCTGCCCCGAATGCACAATGGATGTCCGCTGGCTCAATACCTGGCATGACCCGATCATCGAGAAGGAAGCCGCGGCTTCACTGTTCGATGCCGGCGCACAGGTTGTATTCACCGGCGCTGATACTCCCGCCGTTGCTGACGTCGCCCAGGAAAAAGGAAAGTGGGGCGTAACCTATGACTGGTACGGTTCCTGCAAAGTTGAACATTGTCTGACCGCTCCTTACTGGGTCTGGGGCCCCATTTATTCAGGCATCACCGAACAAGTAATTGCTGGAACATATAAGCCAGGTTACGATTACTTTGATGCCGAGACCGGCGCTTTGGGTCTGTTTGGCTTCATGGAAGGTCAGACATTGCAACCCGGTGTAGCAGATCTTGACCCCGAAGTTATCGCCAAGGTTAAAGATACCCTTGCCAAGATGCTCGCTGGCGAATTCACCCGCTTCGACGTGTTCACCGGACCGATCAATGACAACAAAGGCAACGTGGTTCTTCCTGCCGGACAAAGCATGGAACAGGTTGATCTTGATGCCTTCCCCGAATACGGTCTTCCCTGTACCGTTGATGTTTGTATGAAGTGGTGGGCTGAAGGTATTACCGCCGAACTTCCCCAATAAATTAATTTGATGTGTGGGCTAGAACTCCTTTGGGGTTCTAGCCCTTTTTATAAAACGTTTTCGCTTGAGAACCATATAGACTTTATTGCAGGAGTAGTCCAGTGACCGAACAGTCCTCCTCAACATCTGAAATACCGCTTATCGTCGAAATGCGTGGAATTGTCAAACGCTTCCCCGGCGTATTGGCAAATGACCACGTTGATTTTAAGTTGCTGCACGGTGAGATACACGGCTTGCTTGGTGAGAACGGCGCCGGAAAAAGTACCCTGATGAATGTGCTGGCTGGTTTGTATCGCCAGGAAGTAGGTACAATTTTTGTCAACGGGGTGCCGAAAGTTTTTTCCTCGCCGCGTGATGCAATCAAGGCTGGGATCGGCATGGTACATCAACATTTTATGCTTGTGCCATCGCAGACGGTTACTGAAAATATTTTGCTGGGACTGGATGAACCGCGCTTCTTTTTACGCCTGCCCGAATATGATTCCAAGATTGCAGAATTGGGTGAACGCTTTGGGCTAAAAGTGGATCCGCGCGCAAAGATTTGGCAACTCTCGGTGGGGGAACAACAACGCGTTGAAATTCTTAAAATGCTTTATCGCGGTGTGGATGTGCTTATCATGGATGAGCCAACCGCCGTGCTTGCGCCGCAAGAGATCGAAGGTTTATTCGTCACCTTGCGCGCCATGATTGCCCAGGGGAAATCCGTTATTTTTATCAGTCATAAATTACAGGAAGTCAGCGCCATTGCCGACCGCGTTAGTGTTTTGCGGCGCGGTGTTTGCACGGCTTCAGGTGTTGCTTCAAAGGGAGTTTCACGTCAGGAACTGGCGCGTTTGATGGTAGGGCGCGAAGTTGTTTTTTCAATTGATAAAAAGCCAAGCAACCCGCAAGGTGTTGTGTTGGAAGTCGATGATATTTATGCGGAGAACGACAAAGGCTTGCCTGCTTTGCGCGGCGTTTCGTTGAATGTGCGCGCGGGTGAAATTGTAGGCGTGGCAGGTGTGGCAGGGAATGGTCAGAGTGAAATTTCACAGGTCATTGCAGGGATGCGTCAGTGCAAACAAGGACAAGTCCTGTTGAATGGAGATAAAGTCAGTAACCGCACTACATTATTTGGGATTCAACATGGGATGGCGTACGTTCCTGAAGATCGTACGCATGTTGGCAGTGCGCCAAACCTTAGTATTACAGACAATGTTATTATGAAAAATTATCGCAAATCACCGATCTCAAAAAATGGTTTGCTGGATATGAAAGCCGCAACCCGGCTTGCAAATGAACTCAAAACGGCTTATGACATTATTGTCCCCAGTGTTTCCACTCCTGTTCGATTATTGTCCGGTGGAAATCTTCAACGTGTGATTTTGGCGCGTGAAATTTCCGGGTTGCCTGCTTTTATGGTTGCGGTGCAGCCCACTCGCGGGTTGGATGTTGGCGCGATTGAAGGAGTCCAGCGTTTATTGCTTGCCCAACGTGAGGCTGGCGCCGCCGTTCTCCTCATTTCTGAAGAATTGGAAGAGTTACTTTCTCTCAGTGATCGTATTTATGTGATCTATGAAGGAAAGATCATGGGTGAGGTAAAGGTTGGGGGTGAAAATGCAGATGAGATGTTGGTTGATGTGATTGGTCAGATGATGACGGGCACGCCGCTCGAACAAATCCAAAAAGAAGGAGCTGTTGCATAATGGCTGATTCGACATCTATAAAACAAAGAATGCCGTTCCGTATCCGTGTTGAGCCGCGTTTAAGTGAACCTCCCGTGTGGTACCCTGCGTTGGTTTCTTTCGGCGCACTTATTGTGGCTTTGGTGTTGGGTGGCATCTTAATCACATTTGCCGGTGGCGATGCGATTCGTTCCTATCAACATATTGCCAAGGCTTCGTTTGGTGATATTGGCGTGCTTTCAGATACCATCGTAAAAGCGACCCCAATTATTTTGGTGGCTCTGGCGTGTTCGGTGGCATTCCGCATGAAGTTGTGGAACATCGGTGCAGAGGGGCAATTCATTATGGGTGCGTTCGGTGCGAGCGCGATTGTGCTTGCACCTGTTCTGCCCGCTGAGACACCCCGTTGGATATTTATTCCAGTGATGATGCTGGCAGGCATGGCTGCCGGCGCGATATGGGGATTCATCCCCGGCTATCTTAAAGCAAAATTTAACGTGAATGAGATCATCAGCACGTTGATGTTGAATTATGTGGCTGTGGCATGGGTAAATTTCTGGATATTTGGCGTGTGGACAGAGGGCGGCTTTCAAATGTCTCGCAAGTTCCCAGAGGGTGCTTCATTGCCGCGTTTGTTGGAATACGCCAAGTCCATTCCGGCTTTGCGCGGATTGACCACACATCTTGGACTGGTGATCGGAATCGTAGCGGCGGTAATTTTGTGGTTTATTATTTTCCGCAGCCGTTGGGGATATGAGATTCGCCTAATCGGAGATAATCCGCGGGCTGCTCAATATGCAGGTATTAATATCGCGCAAAACACGATCTGGGTCATGATGCTCTCTGGTGCATTGGCGGGCTTGGGCGGCATGTCTGAAATAGCAGGCGTTGTCCATCGTTTGCAAACTGCACCGATCGCGGCAGGCTATGGTTTTACCGGCATCATCGTTGCCTGGCTGGCAAAACTGAATCCGATTGTGATCATCTTCGTTTCGATATTGTTCGGCGCGTTGATCCTCGCAGGGCGTGAGATCCAGCCTTCGGGTGTCCCAAAAATGATCCAGGGAATTATTCTCGTCTGTCTTATCGCCAGTGATTTTCTGTTGCGATATCGAATCATTATTTCACGCGGTGAGGAATAATCATGGACTTTACGATCATTTTACAGGCAGGTATCGCAAGCGGAACTGTGTTGCTGTTCGCAACAATCGGCGAATTATTTGCTGAACGTTCTGGTGTGATGAACCTCGGTGTCGAAGGCATGATGTTAATTGGCGCGATGAGCGCATTCAGTACCACCATTGCAACGGGCAATCCGTGGCTGGGGGTGCTGGTGGCGATGTTCTTTGCAGGACTTATCAGCCAGATTCACGCCTTCATTGTGATTACGCTGCAAGCCGATCAGGTTGTCAGCGGGCTTTCGCTCACCTTTTTAGGAGTAGGCATCAGCTTGGTATTAGGCGAAGGCTTGAGCAAGGCTGGGACGGTTTCACTTCTGCCAAACTTCTCAATTCCATTGCTTACCTTAATCCCGATCATTGGGAAAATCTTTTTCACTAACCAGAGCGTACTCGTTTATTTTGGTTATCTACTTGTTCCATTATCGTGGTATTACATAAATCATACGCGCCCGGGTTTACATTTGCGTGCGGTCGGAGAATACCCATCTGCAACTGATGCGTTAGGCATTAATGTCTTTCGTACGCGCTATTTCTATGTTTTTATTGGGGGGATGTTGGCCGGATTGGCAGGCGCGACGATCAGTCTGGCAGTTTCACCGGGCTGGTTTAGCGAATTAACAACAGGCGGGCAGGGTTGGATTGCCATTGGTTTGGTGATTTTCGCGCAGTGGGACCCGATCCGTGCGGCTGTTGGAGCGTATGCCTTCGGCGCCCTCCGTCGCCTTATTCTGGATGTTCAAGGCCCGCTTCTTTTACTTGGCTTCGCGAATCCCTTTTATTACAATCCGTATCTCGGTTTCTTTCTGCAAATGCTGCCTTATCTTTTCACCGTTGTAGTCCTGGTGATAGGCTCACGTGAAGCCATGAAGAAACGCATTGGCGCACCAGCGGCGTTGGGTAATCCCTACATCCGCGGTGAACGCGGAAAATAATAAGGTTACCTAATGTTTCACCTTTGCTGGACGCTGATGAACGCAGATAAACGCAGATTATCAGCGAAATCAGCGTTTTTCAGCGTCCAAAAATAGGTTTTGGAAAAGAGTTGCACATTGGTTTAAGATTTATTGATTTGTTGTGTTTATACATCTGGGGTGACTTTTCAATCACCCCAGATGTATTTAATAGGCTAATTTTTTTGATGAAATAAATAGTGAATAATGTTACTTGAAATTGTATGTGAATTATGATACAAATTGACAAAGGTCAGACGACTGCCCATTGTTTTGTAACCCATATACCATGCGTATACTTCAGTCAAAATCCATTGCTAATCAGGTAGATGAAATTCTCCTGGAGAAAATTCGGGATGGTATTTATTTGCCTGGAAGCCGTATGCCGTCGGAAAGTGAATTGTCTGATGAGTTGGGAGTCAGCCGAGCCACCGTGCGCACCGCACTAGCCAAACTGGCTGCCAACGGATTTATTCTTCGCAAGCAAGGGGATGGCACGTACGTGAATATGCATATACATGAGGTCAGCGCCCATTTGGGGAATTTGTGGGATTTGGTGCAGTTGATCGAAGGAAATGGGCACACACCATCCATTCAGCCGCTTTCCATTGAACAGAGACCCGCTACTGAAAAGGAAGCACTTGCGCTGGGTTTGGAGGTGGGCGACGAGTTGATCAACCTCCGCCGGTTGTTTTTTGCCGACCAACAGGCTGTGAGTTTGGCTGATAATTTTATTCCTCTTTCATTGTTGAATGAGCCTCTCGAGAGTATTGATGGTCAACTTCATATCCGCGATATTTTCCATAAATATTTTCATCAAGAAATTGCTTTTATAATTACTGATATTCGCTCAACTGTGATTGGCACAGAGGCACACAAGTTTTTTGGGGGAGAGTCCGGCAGGTCTATACTGGAACTGCATATTACGTTTTATGGAAAGAATAACCTGCCATTGGCTTTTGGAATAAATTATTTTGATGATTCAGCCTTGCGGCTGAGTCTGGTTCAGGCATGGAATTAAGATTTGTTTGATTACTGCGTGAGTACCCTGTAAATACACCTTTGCGGAGACTGAGTGCCCAATGCAATCTCGACTGAATTCCCTCATTGATGCCTTGTTACCTGTGCTGGCCACACTAGCCGCCTTGCTTGTTGGCGCGGTGATGTTGATGTTTTTGAAAGTCAATCCAGTTGTTGCATATGCTGCGCTTTGGGATGGCGCCTTTGGCAGTTCCAACGCATTCGCTGAGACACTGGTCAAGGCTACCCCCTTGCTGCTGGTTGGAATCGGCATCTGCATTTCCTTTCGCGGCGATGTGATCAATATCGGCGGCGAAGGGCAGATGATTATCGGCGCAGTCTTCGCAACGTGGGTGGGTTTGAACTTCACCGGACTTCCCGGGTGGTTGACGATTACCCTTGCCATGCTGGCAGGATTTTTGGGCGGGGCGATTTGGGGCGGAATTCCAGGTGTGCTCAAAGCCTATTTCAGTGTGAATGAAATTCTAAGTACGGTGATGATGAATGCCATCGCCGTCCAATTGATGAACTTCCTCCTGCGCGGACCGATGATCGATCCTGCTCAGGCAGAGATGGCTTCTCAAATTCCTCAGACTGCGCGCCTGGAGGAGATTTTCCGCCTGCCGCGTTTGGTTCCCACGCGCTTGCATCTCGGCGCTTTGATTGCCGTCATCCTTGCTGTACTGGTTTATATCCTTTTGTGGCGCACCACGCTTGGCTATCGTATCCGCGCGGTGGGACAGAATCCACATGCTTCACGTTACGCAGGCATTAAAGTTCAGCGCTACATGGTTCTTGCCTTGCTGCTCAGTGGCGCTTTTGCCGGTCTGGCTGGCGCCACCCAAGTCTTTGGTGTGAATTACCGCATGATTACAGATGGCTCTTCTTCGGGCTTTACAGGAGGCGCCGGCTTCAATGGGATCGTCGCCGCCTTGTTTGGCGGCTTGCACCCGATCCTGACCATTCCTGCTTCCATTTTATTTGGCGCGCTGCTTGTGGGCGCAAACAAAATGCAAAGGGTTGTGCAGGTTCCATCGGCTTTGATCACCGCCTTGAACGGGTTGGTGGTTGTGTTCGTTGTCAGCAGTGAAATCATACGCAAGAGACGACAGCGCAGGCGGGAGGCGGATGCCAAACTTGAAAATGACTCTCTCCCGCCCCCAACGGGATCAGGCGATAAGCAACTAAATCAAGCGGAGGCCGGCTCATGATTTCCGATCTCTTTACAGTCACGGTTCTTGTTGGCATTTTGGCTTCCGGAATTCGCCTGTCTACTCCATATCTATATGCTGCGATCGGCGAGGCCTTCGGACAAAAAAGCGGTGTGCTTAACCTGGGAGTCGAAGGGCAAATGCTTTTAGGCGCTTTTGCCGCCTTTTATGTTGCGCTTACAACTGGGAGTTTGTGGCTTGGTTTATTGACAGCCATGATCGTCGGCGCATTGATGGGACTCGCCATGGCTTATGTGACCGTCAATTTACATGCCGAACAGGGCATCAGCGGTATTGGTTTCTATCTCTTTGGCTTGGGAATGAGCGACCTGCTTTTCCAAAAGTTAATGGGCACTGTGGAAACGGTCAAAGGGTTTCCCGAAATTTATATTCCCGGCTTGAGTGACATTCCTGGCATCGGAAAAATTTTCTTTAGCCAAAACATTCTGGTCTATGGCGCATATCTGCTTGTTCCCATTGCCTGGTTTGTGTTGAATAAAACCACCCTGGGGTTAAAGATCCGCTCGGTTGGCGAAAATCCTGATGCCGCTGATTCTCTCGGGGTGAGCGTGTCGCGCATTCGATATTTCACCATCATCCTCGGCGGCACGCTCTCCGGAATCGCGGGCGCATCCCTCTCCATTGCCTTGTTAAATGTATTCCAGCAGAACATGACCAGCGGACTTGGTTTCATTGCCGTGGCGCTGGTTTATTTTGGCGGATGGCGTCCCATTGGTATTTTGGGCGGCGCTTTATTATTTAGTTTTATCAATTCATTGCAATTGTGGATGCAGGTTTTGAGTATTCCCATTCCATCAGATATTGCGGTGATGATGCCGTATGTCGTTACGATTTTAGTGTTGGTTGCCACAGTATCGAAAGTTCGCGCCCCGTCTGCGTTGTCGAAACCCTTTGAACGGGGTGATTAATCCATCCATCAAAAGGAGGTGGTACATCGGCAGTCGTTTTAATTTGAATTTCGAAACGGGATTAATTGTCCCGTCGAAAGAAACATATCCACCCATATTTAAGGAGAAGAAGATGAAAAAAATCGTTTGGTTTGTCCTGACCCTGGCTCTTGTTTTGAGCGCCTGCGGCGCCCCTGCCGCCACCGAAGCCCCTGTCGCCGAAGTTCCTGCTGCTACCGAAGCCCCTGTCGCTGAAGTTCCCGCCGCCACCGAAGCCCCCATGGCGGAGCCTTTCCGCGTAGCAGTGGTTATGCCCAGCGCCATCACTGACTTGGCCTTTGGTCAGTCCATGTACGATGCTCTTGTCCGCGTTCAGGAAGAAATGGGCGCCGAGAATTTTGAGTTCGTTTATTCCGAAGGCATGTTCGTTGTGGATGATGCCGCCGCTGCCATTCGTGACTATGCCACCCAGGGCTTCGACCTGATCATTGCCCACGGCTCACAGTACGGCTCCTCCCTGCAGGAAATTGCCCCTGACTTCCCCGAAACCAGCTTCGCTTGGGGCACAACAGTGGATACTTTCGGTCAGGCTAACATTTTTGCATACGAAGCATTATCTCAGGAAGGCGGCTACGTCAACGGCGTGTTGGCTGCGACCCTTTCCACCAGCAAGGTGATCGGCGTTATTGGACCGATTGAAACCGGCGATGCCAAGCTGTATGTTGATGGCTTCAAAGCCGGTGTCCTCGCGACTGATCCCGCAATTCAGGTGAACGTCAATTACATTGGCTCCTTCTCTGATATTGCGCTTGCTTCCGAATCCGCTACCACTCAGATCGCCGCTGGCGCCGATGTCTTGACCGGCTCCGCTCAGATGGTTGTTGGTGCAATCGGTAAAGCCGAAGAAGCCAATGTCCTCTGGTTTGGTACCCAGTCCAACCAGGCATCGCTTGCCCCGTCCATCGTGGTAGCCAGCCAGGTGTATCACTGGGAAGTCATGCTCAAAGAGATGATCGGTCTCATTCAGGACGGCACCCTCGGTGGACAGTCCTTCTCTGCCAACCTCGCCAACGGCGGACAGGTGATCGAATTCAACGACGGATACGCCCTCCCTGCCGAAGCCCAGGCTTTGGCCGACGAGACCATCAAAGGTATCGCTGACGGCACCGTTACAATCACCCTGCCGTAGTTTGTAAAAAATAGACTTCGGAAGTCTTTAAGACTTCCGAAGTCTAAATCCTGTATTGTTTTAGGATGGCACCCATGACCGAAACCGATAAACTCCCCTCTGGTCGAGATCGAATTGAAAGCCTGGAAATGCGCGGCATTACCAAAAGATTTCCTGGTGTGCTTGCCAGTGACCATGTCAACTTTGATGTGAAGTCCGGCGAAGTCCATGCCCTTTTGGGCGAAAATGGCGCAGGCAAAAGTACGTTGATGAAGATCCTGTACGGGCTATATCATCCGGATGAGGGTGAGATATTAATCAACGGCAAGCCGGTCAGAATTTCATCGCCCAATGATTCCATTAACCTTGGCATCGGCATGATCCATCAGCATTTTATGCTCGTGCAAACAATGACCGTGGCTGAGAATGTCGCACTGGGACTGCCATCCTCCCGCGGCTTGCTGACAGATCTCGACCGCGTCTCAAAGCGGATCATTGAATTAGCCAATCTTTATGGTCTCAAAATTGACCCTTCCGCCTACATCTGGCAGCTATCAGTTGGTCAGCAGCAACGTGTTGAAATTATCAAAGCCCTTTATCGCGGTGCGGCGCTTCTCATTCTCGACGAGCCGACCGCAGTTCTCACTCCGCAGGAAGTGGATGAATTATTTGTTATTATGAATCAGATGGTCAAAGACGGCCACGGGTTGGTTTTTATCTCACATAAATTGCACGAAGTGGTTGAGATCAGCCATCGAGTTTCTGTCCTGCGTGACGGACGTATGATCGGTACGCGCCTCACATCTGACACCACAAAACAAGACCTCGCCAATTGGATGGTCGGACGCGAGGTTGGCTTTACACCCGACCGCGGACAGGTTGAATGTGGCGGCCCACGCCTGCAACTTAAGGATGTTGCTTGTGGCAGTGATCGCGGTACGCCGGGTCTGCGCGGCATCAACATTGATGTATGCTCTGGCGAAATTTTGGGCATTGCGGGCGTCTCTGGCAATGGTCAGCGTGAACTGGCAGAAACCATTACTGGCTTGCGAAAAACAACAGGCGGACACGTCATTTTGGAAGGCAACGATATTACCGGTTTTGACCCCTCTGACATTACAGATCGAATGCTTTCATATATTCCCGAAGAACGTATGCGCGACGGTATGATCAAGGATTTCACGGTTGCAGAAAACATGATTCTGCGCGAGCATGAGAAGATGCCATATTCGCGTTATGGCTTTCTTAACCTGCGCGAGATTTCCAGACATGCCGATGAGTTGATCAAAAAATTCCACGTCAAAACCCCTTCACGCGAAACTCATGCCAAGAATCTTTCGGGCGGCAACATCCAGAAGATCGTTCTGGCGCGTGAAATTTTCCGCACCCCGCGCGTCATCATCGCCGCACAACCCACCCGCGGATTGGACATCGGCGCGACCGAATACGTCCGCGAGCAATTGCTCGAACAACGCAAGCAGGGCGTGGCAATCATGCTCATCTCCGAAGACCTCGACGAAATTCTCGCGCTTTCCGACCGCATCGCAGTTATTTACGAAGGTCAGGTGATGGACATTGTCCCGCGCGCAGAAGCCACCCCCGCAAAGCTTGGTTTATTAATGGCAGGTGTTCACCCCGAAGAAACTAAACAAACTTCCGAAGTCTTCTAAAAGATTCTAAATTCGTTGCAAAAGACTTCGGAAGTTTTTTGTAACAGCAGTAAAATACATCATCGGTTCGGTGGTCGCTCACTGCGCGTGCAGAGTGCAGGAGTGGCGTTGGGCGCGAAGCGTCCCATCGAAAAGTGCCGCCGCTTAGGCAAGAAAGAGGAAACCACTATGAACCTTTGGCAAGAATATAAACGCCCCGCTTCCATTTCGGAAGCAATTCAGGCCCTCACATCAGCAACTGGCTCTGTCATGCCCATCGCGGGCGGAACAGACTTGTTGCTTGATTTGAAACAGGGCCGCCACGCCCCCGTCCACACATTAATTGATTTGACCTTCGTCACCGAGATGAAGGCGCTCGAACTGAGAGGCGATGAACTCTACATCGGAGCCGCTGTGGCGGTCAATCGCGTCGCAACCGACCCTTTGGTTGGGACGCACGCCCAGGCATTGGTCGAGGCTGCGAATTTGATCGCCGGCCCGCAAGTCCGCAACACCGCCACCATCGGGGGAAACGTGGCGCACGCCCTCCCCGCCGCTGACGGCACCATCGCATTGACCGCGCTCAACGCTCAAGCTGAAGTTGCCAGTCCCACAGGCACGCGCCGAGTGCCTTTCACTTCGCTCTTCGCCGGCCCAGGCAAATCATCGCTCAATAAAAGCGAAGAAATTATCGCCGGCTTTTATCTTCCCTTGACTAAAAAAGGACAAGCCTCCTGCTTCAAACGCATCATGCGTCCGCAGGGTGTAGCTTTGCCTATCTTGAATTGTGCAGTCTGGCTCGAACGCGAAGGGGAAATCGTAAAAGATATTCACATCGCTGTCGGCCCCGGCGGACCCATTCCCTTCCGCGCCACCGAAGCAGAAGATACCCTGCGCGGGCAATCCTTCAACGAAGAGACTTTTGCCCGCACACTCGAAGCCCTGTTGGGTCAAGCCAAATTCCGCACCAGCGCCCGACGTGCCAGCGCAGACTACCGCAAACATATTGTTGGCGGCTTATTTAGCGACGTATTTGAAGCCGCATGGGCGAGAGCCGAGTAGGTCACGCTTTCAGCGTGACGGTCACGTTGCAAACGTGACCTACTGGTGGTTCAATTCTTCTGAGGAAATTATATTATGAACAATCAAATCTCATTTACAGTTAACGGCACCAAACATACTCTCGAATCTGTTGCGGGCGAAACTTTATCAACCCTCCTGCGTCAGAGACTTCAACTTACTGGCACAAAGATCGGCTGTGAAGAGGCCGAGTGCGGCGCATGTACTGTCCTTGTGGATGGTGAGCCGATGATGTCTTGTGTCTATCCCGCCGAGCGCGCCGATGGAAAGACCATTGTCACCATCGAAGGACTTGCCCAACGCGTCCATGAAGAGATGAAACTGCACCCGTTGCAGGAAGCCTTCGTGGAGCAGGGCGCAGTCCAATGCGGATTCTGCATCCCCGGACAAATTATGACCGCGTATGCCTTGCTCAAGCGCAACCCGAATCCCACCAGCGAGGATGTCCGCTTTGCGTTGAAAGATACGCTTTGTCGCTGCGGCGGCTATCCATCCATTGAGAATGCCATCCTTGCCGCGGCGCAGGCTTTGCGGACAGGTGAAGCCGTCCAGAAGCCGACGCACATTCCAGATTCGATCCACGAACACAAGACAGTCGGTCACAGCCATTTGCGCCCCGAGGCAGTGGAGAAGGTGACAGGTAAAGCAATCTATACCGATGACCTGACCTTCGATGGCATGTTGTTTGCCAAAGCCCGCCGCGCGATGATTCCGCATGGCTTCCTGACGAAACTTGATGTATCGAAAGCCAAAGCATTGCCTGGCGTGGTCGCGGTTCTAACTGCTGAAGATATCCCCGGCGAACACAATCATGGACTGGTGATTTACGATTGGCCCTCGATTGTGGGCATTGGTGAACGGGTGCGCTATGTTGGAGATTCAATTGCCATCGTTGCCGCCGAAACTCAGGATATTGCCGATCAGGCGTCGGCGTTGATCGAAGCGGAGTTTGACCTCCAGCCGGTCATCACGAATGCAGTTCAGGCTCGTCAAGATGGCGTCCCGCAAATCCACGAGAAGGGCAATCTACTCAAGCATATCAAGGTTCGCAAGGGTGACATGGAGAAGGGCTTTGCGTCAGCCGATGTGGTTTTTGAGCACACTTTCCACACGCCGGCTACTGACCACGCTTTCATCGAGCCTGAGTGCAGTATCGGCGTGCCGCTGGCTGACGGGCGCATGGAAATTTATGTCGGTTCGCAAATTCCGTATCAAGATAAGACACAGGTTGCGCGCGCGTTGGGTTGGAATGAAGACCGTGTGCGCATTGTTGGGCAATTGATGGGCGGCGGTTTCGGCGGCAAGGAAGACATCATGGGACAGATCCATGTTGCGCTGCTTGCCAATGTTACGCAGCGACCTGTGAAATTATTATTTGACCGCCACGAAAGTTTGCTCGTGCATCCCAAGCGCCACGCCACACAGATCCGTGTCAAGATGGGCGCGATGAAAAATGGTCGCCTCGTTGCCGTGGATACCGAACTGTATGGCGATACTGGCGCGTATGCGTCGCTCGGCGAAAAGGTGATGACCCGCGCCACCACACACGCGGCTGGGCCGTATGACGTGGAGAATGTTCGCGCTGATTGCTATGCCATGTACACCAACAATCCGCCCGCGGGTGCGTTCCGTGGATTTGGCGTGACGCAGTCTGCGTTTGCGGTTGAATCTATGATGGACATGCTCGCTGAAAAATTGGGCGTTGACCGCATTGACCTGCGCCGCATGAACGCCCTGCACGTCGGAAGCATCACGAACACCGGACAGGAATTGAAGGAGTCGGTGGGCTTGCTGGAATGTATTGACCGCGTGGATGCGGAGATGCGCAAGCACAACTCCGATCCTTTCACGCCGGTAGTTGTTCCCTCATCCCCAACCCTTCCCCCGGAGGGGAAGGGAGTCTCCTCTCCCTTTGGGAGAGGGCAGGGTGAGGGGCATTTGATTCGCGCCTGGGGCTTTGCCTCGGCGTACAAGAACACGGGACTTGGCGGCGGCGCTCCCGACAAATCTGGCGCGGACGTGGAACTCTACGAAGATGGCACGTTCCAAGTCCGCAGTTCAGCCGCTGAACTCGGTCAGGGACTTGTGACCGTCATGCGTTTGATCGTCTCTGAAGAAATGGCTGTCGCGCCCGAAAAAGTCCGCGTGCTGGTGATGGACACCGACCTGACTCCCAACGGTGGGCCGACAACTGCATCGCGCCAAACCTTCGTGACAGGCAACGCCTCGCGCTATGCCGCAAAGACTCTGCGTGATGAAGTCACCGCCACGATGGCTGAGAAATACGATGTGAAGCCTGAGCAGATCCGCTTTGAAGATGGTGTTGTCCACGTCAACGGGCATTCGATGACTTGGGCTGAAATTTACAAGGAAATGAAAGCCGCGGGACAAAATCCGCTGGTGCGTTATGAATACGAAGCGCCGAAGACCAAACCGCTTGGCGAAGGCGGCGACATGCACTTTGCATTCTCCTTCGGCGTGCAAGCGGCTGAGGTCGAAGTCAACAAGCTGACAGGCGAAGTGCGCGTGCTGAAAGTCATCTCAGCCAACGATGTGGGCATGGCGGTTAATCCGCTTGGCTTGCAGGGACAGATCGAAGGCGGCGTGATGATGGGACTCGGCAATGCGCTGACCGAAGAATTCCTGGTGGACAACGGCAACGTGGTCACAGATCATCTTGCGCGCTATCGTGTGCCGGGCATTATGCTGACCCCAGAGATCACTTCCATTGTCGTTGAGCATCCTGTGGCAGCAGGCCCCTACGGCGCGAAGGGCGTGGGCGAGGTGTGCAGTATCCCAACCACACCTGCCATCACGAACGCCATCTACAACGCAGTTGGTGTGCGGATCGATAAGACGCCTGTGGATCAGGAGTTGATCGCGAATGAGATTTGGGAGAGGGAAAATAAGTGATCAGTAATCAGTAATCAGTAAAAAAGGACTCTCAAGGTTTTAAGCCTGAGAGTCCTTTTTGAATGGGATTGTTTTGCGTTACGCGGCTTTTGCCGAACTGCTATCGCAATGCGGATGATGCCTGTTGAATCTTCGTTGCTTGTAGAAGCAGCCGCAGGGCTTCATTGACTGCCTCGTCGCTTGGGAATGCCCTGGCGATGTCGGGATCGAGTACCACAACGTTTTTTCCAATCCTGCGTTTGGGGTCGAAGCGACCTTTGGGCAAAATTGTCATTTTCGATAAATTGTACTCATCCTTTAATTCGTAATCATCCTGTTTCGTTGTAGAATTTTTCTTCATTTTTTGTCGCCTTTCTTGCGCTGATAAGTCGGATCAGATTTCTACGTTCTGTATGCGCCACCATCAAGAGACATATTTTGTCGGACATTCCAATTGTAATATGGCGTTCTTCATCTGTGGAATGTTCTTCGTCTAGAAAACTGATGAATTGTGGATCTTCGAATATTGTGCTTGCCTCTTCAAAACTAACGTCATGCTTTTTTAGGTTCTTTTTTGCTTTTTCGAGGTCCCATTCGAATTTCAGTTTTTCGTTATCGTTCTCTTCCATGTTTCCTCTTGGACCATTTGACTTTCTTTAATTTTACATCAATATTTGTGAAATGGTTTTCTTTCATGCGCCATGAATAAAAAGAGCTTCCCATTTTGAGAAGCTCTCGTTTGCGTTATGCGGCTTTTGCCTTGCGGGCAGGCGCTTTGTATTCGGATTTTTTCTTTAAGCCGAGGGCTTGCAACTGGTCAGAGTTTTTGCCGAACTGTGCGATGACCTGTTCCTTGACCGCCAGCATGAAGTTGTGGAACTCCCATTCGGCGGCTGTAGATGCGTCTCGTGCGGTTGCCAGCGCATTCTGGACGGAAAATTCATCATTCTGTGCGCCTTTCATGGCTTCCAATTTTGCGCCGACTGCTTCCAGGTTGTAGGCGGCATTGGCGGGGGTGTAGTTTTCGATTGCCTGCAATGCCATGTAGGCGTCCATATCGGCTTGCATTTGGGCGGGACGAAGGCGGTTGTTCTGATCTTTTGCCATTTATAGCTCCTTTTGGGGCTTTCTCAATGATTTCAGGCGGATTTCCCACCTGTGACGACCTTTTCGAGTAATTTTTCGTTCTAACATGGCTATGTTGCTTGATAACATGACTGCGTTACGTTCTAACATGGCTGTGTTGCGCTATAACATGACGATGTTTCTTTCTAACACGGTGATGTTACGTTCTAATATGGTGATGTTGCGTTCTTGCGTTGAAATGTTCCTTTAGAGCGGAGCGATGTTATGCCTTGCGTTTGACTGTGTAAACCGACCACTCCAACCCGACCCCTCCAACCTACCACTCGCTTCGCTTCGGGTACGATGTCCCCTAAAGGGGAGGCTTTGACGCTAAGATTGTCTATCTCAAAGTGTAAGTCTCCCCCCTTTAGGGGGAGATGTCCGAAGGACAGAGGGGGTGAACTTGTTAGGTCTTTACTTGTATTTCCTGAAATTTCTGACCAATTCATCAAATGACTTTGGCGCGTACTTTTCAAATTCTTCCTGTTCGACAAAGACATAATCGAAGTGGATTTTATTTTGAACGGCGTTTATATCTTCACACCATTTTTTCAAGCGTTCCATTTTTAGCGGAACGTCTAAATCTTCAAGCCCTTTGGTTTCAACAATGTAAATATCTTTCGGACTTGTTTTCACGATGAAATCAGGGTAATAGTTTGAAATATTTCCATCTGCATTGACGTAATCAATTCTGAAATTTACGGCAAAATAATTTTTGGCATAGGAAATAATGTCATCGCATTTTTCAAGGAATGACGCAAATAATAATTCAAGGTGGCTGTCTCCAACAATTTTGTTGAAAACGCTTTTCTGCGCCATGAGATAACCTTGTTCTTTGACAACAAACGGGCGGGTTTGCCTGAGTTTGATATAGTCGCGTATCTCTGCACTTCCTTTATCTTGAATGGTCAAATCATTGATTTTCTTTTTGAAAGTTTCGATAATCGTTTTGGTTGCTTCAAGTTCGGAAAGATTGCGGATGGTGTTCAGGTCGTCAATATCAACGGCGGAAGTAAAAAGATATTGCCCGATAAATTCCTTTACTTTTCCATAAAGAACATCGTATCCGCTGACAAGGCGCAAGTCTTTCATAATCACTTGGGCAAAGTAGCCAATCACGCTTCGATAATCGGTCACAAGGGCGGAATCAAGATAAGTGCTGTGATTAATTTCGCCCGTTGTAATATCCTTGAAAATAATCTCGCGCATTTCGGCTTCGGAAAATTGTTTGTATTCAACTTTCTTGTTGTCAAAGGAATCAAGCGCAAGGTCTTCAAGCCGTTTGTATTCGCGGTAAATGCGCGGCGTAAGAACGGGAATTTCAATATCGAGTTTATCAACATCCTTTTTTACATTCTCGTTATCCACTTCAATAATAATGGGCGCGTGTGCGGCTGTGCCTGCTCCCATCGGTTTCCGTTCCAGTTCCACACCTTCGCTTTTGATTGACTCGACAAAATCCATAAATGGTTCTGTGCCCACCACGCTGACATATTCAGTGGCGTCAACGCCAGGGTACATGCGGCGCAGACCACGCCCAAGCGTTTGTTCGGGGAGAATATTGCTTTTTGAAGCATAAGCCCGCAGACCGATAATGGTTGTCACGTTTCGCACATCCCAACCTTCTTTGAGCATTAACACGGAAACGATAACTTTATACGGGCTGTCCCATGTGTCAATCTGATTGGATTGCTTGCGAAGTTTTTCAAGTTCTTCCTTGCTTTTCTTCGCGTCCGATTCTGAAATCTCGCCGTTGTTGTTGGTGTGAATGACAAGTACAGCGTCTTTGAATTCTTGATAAGTGCTTTCGAGATATTCCGCAACATCATCACAGTTTTTTGTATCATCGGTCATCACAAACAGAACGGCTTTCTTGCCAAGTTTTTCATGTTCGGGATAAACTTTGCGCCATTCTTCCACGCCAAGATGAATGTAATCGCCGTATTTTTCAGTAAAATTTGAACTCTTTTTCTCGACAAGTTTTGCGCGGCTGGCAAAATCGGGAAGGATGGGATGTTTCACCACATTTTGAATGATGGCTTCCACGAGCGGATAATCACAAACGGTCTGAACAAAAATCGCGCCGTTATTATGTTTTGGTGTGGCGGTCACATCCAATTGCAAAGATAGAAAATGGTCTTTCTGTTTCAGGCGGTTATGAATATCTTGAATAGACTTAAACCATGCAAGGCGGCTGTCGTGGATATGGTGGGCTTCATCATTGATAACTACCAATTCATTAATTTCACGCACGATCATACCCAAATCTATTTTAGATTCGTTCGTCTTACCTGTGGGACGTGTGCCGAGAAAATAATCTTCGAGATTATCATCTTCAAAACTTGGGTCTATATCATTTCCCGCATAAACTCGGTGAATGTTGGTCAGGAATAGATTTCCAGTTTTGCGAACAATGGAAACATCGTCTTGAATGTGCAGGGTCATTTGAAAATCATCCTGCCAGTTTTGACCTTCATAACCGTTATCTGGTAAGAGTGGGTCTTTGAAGAAAATTTTCAAACCGTCAAAATCGGTTCGCAAGCGATCAAGTACGATGATGTTGGGAGCAATCAATAAAAAATTTGTGGCAAGTTGGGAATCTTCTTCATAGCGTTTGTGGAAGTAACACCACGTAATGAAAAGACTCATCACTTTGGTTTTACCGCTGCCTGTTGCCATTTTTACGACAAGCCTGAGCCATTCTTCATCGAACATACCTGTTGAAACTGCACCTGATGAATCGTAGCGCATAAGGTCATATTTATCTTTGACCTTTGCCACTTCATACAAATAAACGACCGTTTCAACGGCTTCACGTTGGGCAAAATAATATTGAAACTCGCCCTCACCCCTAGCCCCTCACCCAAAAAAGGGAGAGGGGGATTCGGAGAACCACCAATTCAACAGGGCTTTGCTGGTTGTACTTGCGCCTTCGTATTGATTCTCGCGCCATGTTTTTACTTCCCTGCGGATTTTATTAACCAACGGCGGAACAAGTTTATCGTAACTGGAATCGCGCAAATCTTCATCGGCGGGAAACCAACGATGTTCAGGATTGAGGATTTCGTAGGGCGAGGTGGGGAATGCGGGGTGTATTGCCATAATTAGTTTTCCTTGTTTGCGCGGGTTCGGCGGGCTAAAGCCCTGCCTCAATTCATGGAAGTCGGCTGAAGCCGACTCGCCCATCAGCCCGTAGGGCTTCCATGTACTGAGCAGGGGATTTATCCCCGCGATTCACGGTCATTTACCTGTCACAGTGATATCTAAAATTTTCATGGTGTCGTTGCCGAAAATATCCACGACTTTGACGGCAATCTTGCGTCGTCCTGCGGGGACTTCGTGCGGCGGCGTTTTGAGTTCAAGCGAACGGTCTTTCTTGGTGCGGAAGGATTGCCATTCATTTTCAAAAACGAAGTTGCCTGTCCAGATTTCTTCCCATTCCGCGCCTGAGACTTCCGAAGTCTTTAAGACTTCGGAAGTCTGCTCAACAGGCACACGCACAATCTCGCGCTTGTTCTCAAAGTCAAAATCCACCGCCCAATAATCAATCCAGTCTGTCCATTTCTTTGTAAGGATTTCACGGGTGATAATCCCCGCTTTATCCTTTGAGACTTTGATAATCTTGCCGTTTTCCACCACGATTTTATTTGCGCCGTCTTTCAAGGATGCAGAAGCGTTTTCGACTGAATCTTGTGAATAGAAAACTGAGAAGTCTGTCAGTTCCACCGCCACGCTGTTCTTTTTTACAATCGGTTTGACTTCGATATAGGAAACATCGTGGAAGACAACTTGATTTTTTTCGATGGCGCGTTTATCGAATACTTCACGCGGAATATATTTGAGCGCAAGGTCAATCCCTTTGGATTTGGCTTCTTCCTGCACATTGGGGAACAAGCCCATTTCATACTCAAAGGCGAGAATATCCACGCGGGAAATATGCTTTTCGCGGCACTCCAAAATGATTTCATCAACGTATCTTCGTGTTACTGGAAGATTTACGGGACCTACTGCCACCATGCGCCCTGATTTCTTGCCGTGAAAAGTGCGGAAGTTGTCAATCGTTTCGGCTTTGTAGGCGCGAAGAATCAAGAATATAAAATCCTTCTCGCGTTGTTCGAGTTGCTTCTTTTGTTCTTCTTCGCGCAGATTCAAATTTACACCGATATAATGCGCCCGTTCATACTTGCCAAGATTGAGAATTTCAAAGGCACGAAAGTCTTTACCAGCGGCTTTGAGTTCACGTTGTACACCAATAATACGCTTGCGCGTGGTGTGAATAGCAAACTTACCCAAATCAGAGCCAATCCATTTGCGATTGAGTTTTTCAGCCTTCGCTAAAGTTGTACCTGAACCACAAAAGAAGTCTGCAACAATATCATTTTCATTAGTGCTGGCTTTTATTATCCGTTCAAGAAGTTTTTCTGGCTTTTGTGTTGGATAACCGAGATTCTCTATAAGGCTTTTAGTAGCAATTGCTATATCCCAGTAATCTTCTGGTATCTTTCCGTTTTCATTTAGTTTTACGTCTGCTGTATATGTTGACCCTTTTAAGCCTTCTTTATAATTCGCCATTGTTTTTTCGCTATAAGGAACACGAACATCATTATCGTTAAATATGTAATTGGGCGACTTTGAAAAATATAATATAGTGTCATGTTTTTTTGAAAACATTCTTACGCTTTTACCGCCTGACGTATAACACCAAATAATTTCATTGACGATAGATTCTTTTCCAAAGATTTCATCCAATATCATTCGCAAATAACTATTGACTCGCCAATCACAATGCACATAAATACTTCCATCATCCGCAAGTAAATCGCGCATAAGAATTAATCGTTCATAAATCATGGCAATAAAACTGTCCGCGCCTTTGCCCCATGTATCGCGGTAGGCGAGTTCTTCTAATACGTTTGCTCGTTTGGTAAAAGTATCGTCACCAATTTCAATGTCCATAGAAAAATCTGCGCCGACATCGAAAGGCGGGTCAATGTAAATCAGTTTGATTCCGCCGTTCTTTTCAATTTCTTCACGCATTGCGCCATTTTTCAAAGACGAAAGAATTAACTTGTTATCGCCCCAAATGAGTTTATTTGTCCAGCCTGATTTCTGCCTTCCGCGTGTGTCGAACATGGACAATTGCAAAGCAGAGTCTTCTAATTTTTCGGCGCGTGGCTCGTCCACCTGCTCAATGACTTG
>CAMCQT010000038.1 GCA_945877125.1 Candidatus Brevifilum fermentans
GCTAGCGGACTCGGCGCGGATGTCTCGCCAGTAATTTTGGACGACACGCGCAGAACGCTCGCGCCGAAGACTCCCAAGCCTGAGATCAAGAAACCAGAAGAACCTATACCCTTCTCCCCTCGGGAGAAGGGCAGGGATGAGGGTAAGCCTCGCGAAGAACCGAAGCAGGAAATTCCCGTCTCTCCGCTGAAAGAGAAAGAACCCGAAGTTAAGTTCACACAGCAAAAGCCTTACACAAAACTTCTTGACCCATCTTCCCTCTTTCCCAACGAAAATCTCCCCGTAGGTCGGGTTTCCAACCCGACAAAACCCGTTGCGCCGAAAAAACGTCAGGCTAAAAGTCTGACCTACGGTTTTTGGGGCATTGGCTTGCTTGTTCTAATTTTTGGCGCGTTTGGACTGAATTCCCTTATTAATAATTTACCCGTCGCAACTGCCACCGTTTTTTCTCCAACAGATATAGCAACACCTGAGCCGCTTACTTTTACCAGTGTGCCTTTTACTCCTACTTCTGAGCCAACAGAGACGCCCATCCCAAAGCCTGTTCTTGAATTTGGCAGTACTGAAATTTCTCCCAAAGATGGTATGCCTCTGCTCGCTGTGCCATCAGGTAAATTTACAATGGGCGAAGGAAGCGAAATTCATAAAGTTGACTTGCCTGCCTTTTGGATTGACCAAACCGAAGTGACCAATGCCATGTTCAAAAAGTGCGTGGACGCTGGTGAATGTACCTCGCCAAGTAACGCCGATCATTTTAACAATTCAAGTTATGCAAGCCATCCCGTTGTTTATGTGGATTGGAAACAAGCAAATGCCTATTGTTCATGGGTAGATCGCAGATTGCCGACCGAAGCCGAATGGGAAAAAGCCGCGCGCGGCATTGACGGGCGTACTTATCCCTGGGGCGAAGGGATTGATTGTGATAAAGCCAATTATTACGAATGCAAAAATGATACAACGCCCGTTGGTAGTTATGAAAGTGGAAAAAGTTATTATGGCGCGTATGACATGGCAGGCAATGTTTGGGAATGGGTCGGTAGTTTATATAAACCATATCCTTACGATGCCAGTGATGGTCGTGAGGATATGAATTCTTCGGGTGACCGAGTGTTGCGGGGCGGCTCGTGGCTCTACAACGATGACTTCGTCCGCTCTGCCGACCGCTTCAGGAACAGCCCGACGAATACCTACGTCGACTTCGGCTTTCGTTGTGCCCGCTCACAGCCTTAGTTCTGTTCTTCTGTTTTCTGCTCTTCTGTTCTTCTGAAGCGGGTTTGACCTTTTGTTTCTCGCCGTAGGCGAGTCGCGCATTTTGAAAACTCCAAACCTCCGAGGTCTTTAAGACCTCGGAGGTTTTTGTGCTCCCAAAATCCCTTCCCAACCCGTAACTTAGAACAAGTTTTCGAGTTATAGTTTCCATACCGATTGGCGCGTGCCGATCAACTTTATTCGTAAATGGAGGCTGAAATGGATTTTAGTAGTATCAACTGGTTGGCTGTTCTTGCTTGTGTTGTCGTCAGTATGATTAGCGGTTCACTCTGGTATAACCCAAAGACATTCTTCCCTGCCTGGTGGAAGGTCGTCGGCGCAGGTCGTGAACAACCTGGCATGGAAAACATGGGCATGACCTGGGGCTTGACGATATTTGCCTCATTTATGCAGGCGGTTGCCATGTCGTTCATGGTCAACGCCATGGGCACACCTGGTATTTTGACTGGCTTCATGCTCTGGCTCGGATTTATCGCTCCCACGTATCTGGTCAACAAACTATTCGCAGGTCACGGCTTGAAAATCTGGGCGATTGAAATTGGAAATCACCTGGTCAACTTCGTGATCTTCGGCGCGATCCTCGGTGCGTGGCGCTAGTCCACATCGTTCTCAATCCCAGACCTCCGAGATTTTTGAAATCTCGGAGGTCTTTTTATAGTCGGGTATACTCGACCCATGCAACCAATTATTCGATTATATAAGCCCGAAGATTTTGACGATATTACCCGCATCTGGTTTGACGCAGAGACTGTCGCCATGCCCAAGCTCATGGAACGCATGGCGCACAAACTCGAAGATGCGCGTGAGTATTTTCAAAAAGCCGTTGTGGCTGAGTGCCAAATTTGGGTCTACGAACAGGATGGGGTTCCGCTCGGTTTTCTTGCCATTCGAGGCGACTTCATTGACCGCCTGTACGTTGACCCTGAGCAACACCGTCACGGGATCGGGCAGGCTTTGCTCATGAAAGCGCGTCAACTTTTGCCCAAGCACATGTGGTTATATACCCATGTCGCCAACAAAATGTCGCGCGCGTTCTATGAAAAGAACGGCTTCGTCGCCGAAAAATTTGGCGTCAGTCCCGAGCCAGAAGCCGAGCCCGATGTCGAATATCACTGGTGGGCAAATCCTATTCACAAATAAACCATGCGCCCGACATATCTTGAAGTCAACCTCTCTCAGCTAAAGCAAAACCTCCAAAACATCCGCGCGCATGTTGCGCCTGCAAAAGTCCTCGTTGTGCTCAAAGCCAATGCCTACGGTCACGGCGTCGATGGCGTCGCGCCCTTCATCGCTCCCTTCGCAGATTATATCGGCGTGGCAATTGTGGAAGAGGGCATTCACCTTCGCAAATTGGGAATCACGACCCCGATTCTTGTGATGGGTGGGACGCTGCGCGAGCAGTTGCCTGATTTTTTTGAATATGATTTAACCCTCTCCGCATCTTCGCTCGACCTGTTGACTGCCGCCAACCATTTGGCAGAATCCACCCGCAAGCGGATCAAAATCCACCTCAAGATAGACACAGGCATGGAACGCATCGGCGTCCGTGAATACGAAGCAGAAGCGCTCATCGAAAAATCATTTGCGCGTAGCCGCTTTGTGGAAGTCGAGGGGATTTTTACTCATTTTGCAAACTCCGAAGTCATGTCATTGCCAGACACCATGTCATTGCGAGGCGATGTTTTTTCGCCGAAGCAATCTCCTACAATGTTGGAGATTGCTTCGGGCGAAGAACACGAGCGCCCTCGCAATGACATAGTTGAGTCTTCCCTCCAACTCGAACGCTTTCAAGAAGTCCTCTCCATTTACGAAAAGCGGAGCGAGCCGCACCCCGCCATTCGTCACACAGCAAATTCTGGCGCAACTTTATTAATGCCAGAAAGTTATTTAGACATGGTGCGACCCGGCGTTTTATTTTACGGCGTTTATCCCGCACGCGACATTGAAAAGACAATTGAAGTAAAACCAGCAATGACGTGGAAATCACAAGTGATATTTAGCAAGCTCACCCAGCCTGGGCGTGGCGTCAGCTACGGGTCGTTGTGGCAGGCTGAGGCGGAGTCACGAATCGCCACCATCCCATGCGGATATGCCGACGGGTATTTCCGTCGCATGACAAATCAGGCGCGGGTGCTCATCAACGGCAAATCTTATCCGCAGGTCGGGCGCGTTTGCATGGATCAATTCATGGTCAACGCGGGCGCGGATAACATCAAAGTGGGCGACGAAGTTACGTTGATGGGCAACGGCATCGCTCCCGAAGAACTGGCTGATTGGGCTGGCACGAATGAATATGAAATAATGACAAATATCAGCGCGCGCGTGCCGAGGGTATTTGCCTATCCCCAACCCTTCCCCAAAGGGGAAGGGAGTTTCCCCTCTCCCATTTGGGGAGAGGGCTAGGGTGAGGGTGGGTGCGGTACAATAAACGCATTAAATAGAAATTGAGGTGAATTTTGAATCAGAAAGTAAAAGATTATTTAGTGTTGATCGGGGTGGCGGGTTTTGTAATTGGACTCGATCAATGGACAAAATGGCTCGTGCGTGAAAATATCGAATTCGGCGCGCAATGGCTTCCCGCAGGCATGGAATGGCTCAGCCCGTATGCGCGGATCGTGCATTGGTATAACAGCGGCGCGGCGTTCGGCATGTTCCAAAACGGCAATTTGGTTTTTACAACTTTGGCTATCCTTGTGATCCTCGCCATCATTTACTATTATCCACAAGTGGAAGCAGAAGACTGGACTTTGAAACTCGCGATGGGCTTACAGCTTGCAGGCGCGGGCGGAAATTTGGTGGATCGCCTGTTGATGGGCAAGGTGACCGATTTTATTTCTGTGGGATCTTTCCCCGTGTTCAATATTGCCGACGCCTCAATTTCGGTGGGCGTGGTCGTTTTGCTGCTCGGTGTTTGGTTCAAGGAACAGCAGGAAAAAAAGAAGAAGGCGGCAGAATTGCAAGTGGACAATGAACAGTCGTCAGTTGTCAGTGATCAGTCCCCAGTGGACAGTGAGCAACAGAAAGTGAATAGTGAGCAATCGTGAGTGATCGAATTGAGAAGTTTCAGTATGCTGGGGAAAAAGCAGACCGCCTTGATAAATTCCTGGTGACCTGTCTGCCCGAGTTTTCGCGGGCGCGTTTGCAGGGATTGATCGACGGTGGTTTCGTTTCCATCAACGGCGTTCCTGCAAAGAAGTCGGGACAGTCCATCGATGTTGGCGCGGAGATTGAAGTGCGCGTGCCGCCGCCTGTGCCAAGTGGCTTGGTGGGTGAGGACATTCCGCTTGATATTATTTTTGAAAATGATGACCTGATCATCGTCAATAAACCTGCGGGCATGGTCGTTCATCCCGCGGCGGGACATGCAACTGGCACGTTGGTTCATGCTGTGCTGGGGTACGATCCCGATATGGAAGGCATCGGCGGCGAAGAGCGCCCTGGGCTGGTTCATCGGCTGGACAAAGAGACTTCGGGCTTGATCGTGCTTGCCAAGAACGAACGCGCGCACAGATGGCTGCAAGATCAGTTCCGCTTGCGGACTGTCGAGAAGACCTATCTCGCTTTGGTGGATGGAAAACCGCCTACGCCTACGGGACGGGTGGAAGCATCCATTGGGCGTGACCCAAGCCACAGAAAAAAGATGGCGATCATCACTACCACTGGCAAGGGACGCGATTCGGTCAGCGAATACAAAACGCTTGAGTCTTTCAGAGATCATACGCTTTTGGAATTCCATCCTTTCACTGGGCGTACGCACCAGATCAGATTGCATTGCCAGTTTTTGGGCTGCCCCATCGTAGGCGATTCGATTTATGGCAAGAAACATGTCACGGCTGAGATCAGCAGGCACTTTCTGCACGCCGCAAGATTGAAAATCATTTTGCCGAATGAAACCACTCCGCGTGTGTTTGAGGCAGAACTGCCTGCGGAGTTGAAGAGGGTGCTGGAAGAAGTTCAGCGCTAGAGATAAACTGTAGGTCACGCTTGCAGCGTGACTGTCACGTTGCAAACGTGACCTACAGTTTGGGAGACAAACATGGAATACATAGACCTTCGTTCTGATACAGTTACCAAGCCTACGCCCGAAATGCGCGAAGCGATGGCTACGGCTGAGGTGGGTGATGATGTTTATATGGATGATCCCACGGTCAATGCGCTGCAGGAAAAAGCCGCGGAGATGCTCGGCAAGGAAGATTCGCTTTTTGTGCCTTCGGGGACGATGGGCAATTTGCTGGCGTTGCTGGTGCATTGTCAGCGCGGAGATGAGGTGATCGTCGGCGATTGCGCTCATATTTATGTGAATGAAGCGGGCGGAATGTCTGCGCTGGGCGGGATTCATCCGCGCCCGATCAAGAATCAAGCGGACGGTACGCTGGCTTTGGATGATATTCTTTCAGCCATTCAGACTGAGGATGTGCATCACACCATTACGCGGATGATCTGTTTGGAGAATACGCAAAATATTTGCGGCGGGGTTGTGCTGTCTGCGGAATATACTCAACAGGTTGGGGAGGTTGCGCGTGAGAATAATCTGTCGTTGCATATTGACGGCGCGCGGATTTTCAACGCGGCGGCGGCGCTGAATGTGGATGTCAAAGAGTTGGTGGCGCCTGCGGATTCGGTGATGTTTTGTTTGAGCAAGGGATTGGTCGCGCCCGTCGGGTCGATGCTGGTGGGGACGAAGAAATTTATTAAGCGCGCGCGTCACCTGCGCAAGATGCTGGGCGGGGGGATGCGTCAGGCGGGGATTTTGGCGGCGGCGGGATTAATTTCACTGGAGACGATGACGGGGCGGCTTGGGCAGGATCATGCTCGGGCGAGGATTCTGTTTGAGGGGTTGAAACAGATTCGGGGCTTGGGCTTGGATGCGAGTCCTTCATCCAATATGGTGTATTTTGATCTTCAAGATGAAGTCAAATTAAGTGTGAATCAAATTGTTGAAGAAATGAAGAAGCGGGGCGTGCTGGTAGATTGGGCGGGGCCGCGGCGCTTTCGGTTGGTGACGCATTATTGGGTGGATGATGCTGGCGTGGAAAAGACGCTGGAGGCGTTGGCGCAAGTTTTGAAATAGTTACGTTTGAAGTATGACCTACAACGCGGGCGCGGATTCGACTTGATCGCGTCCGCGTTTTTTTGCTATATAAAGCCGTGTGTCGGCTAGGTCAATTAATTTTGTGATGTCTTCTGTTTCTGCGGGAAAAATGGCAATGCCCTGACTCACGGTTGGGATGGGGATGGTCATCTGTTCGGCGTTTCTCACTTTTAGCGAAGCCATCGTTTCACGGATGCGCTCGGCGACTTGCAGGGCTTGTTCCCTGTCAGTGTTGGGCAGGGAGATGCAAAATTCTTCACCGCCCCAGCGTCCAACGGCGTCGGTGCTTTTGATGTGACTGCGGATGACGTCGCATAAGCTGATGAGCACTTCATCGCCGATGAGATGTCCGAAGGTGTCGTTGTATTGTTTGAAGTAATCAATGTCGAGCATGATCAGACTGAGCGGCTGGTTTTGCGCCAGACAGGTTTGGGTTTGTTCGTGCAGGGTTTGAATAAAGTAGCCATGGTTGTAGACATTTGTTAGGCTGTCGAGCCGCGCCTGTTGTTGTACGAGCGCGTGGTGATATGTGTTGTCGAGGGCAAGCGCGGCACGTTGCGCAATATTGTTGAGCAGTTCCATATCGCTGCGATCAAAGGCGTTGGGGCGGTAGGATGAGATTGCCATTGCGCCATCCACATGAGCGCCGCGTATCGGGACGCCCATCCACGAAAGGGTGGGCGTGTCTTTTCCAATGGTAATGATTTCCACGTCGTCCAGTTCAACTTCCCTCCGCAGGTCAGGTAGGAAGAGTCCCTGCTGATGGGTGATGACCCAGTTTGAAAGTGTGCCTTTTCTGTTTACCTGTAGGTCATGAATGTATTCTCCGTCATCGTAGAATAATTCCATGCGTAATTGCTCGTCGTGTACGATGCCGATGTAATACGAATCTGCTTTAAGAGCGCTTTGGACTGCGCCGTTGAGCAGGGAAAAAACCTGTTGGGTATCCAGCGTAGAGACGATCTGTTTGCTGAAATCGTTGATGATCTCAAGGCGGTTGATATGTTGTGCCGCAATATTCCTTAATTGCTGAATGGTCTCAATCCCGATGAGTGCAGTGAGCGCAAAGCCGATGTGGTTTAACCATACGTAACTGGACAGATGGTCGTTCAGGTGGGTTATTAGATCAAAGGATATGGCGCTGAAAATAAGCAGATATGCAGGTCCGCGATTGGATAGTAAAGATGCGGGTAAGGCTGAAATAAAAACAAGTGCATAAAGCATATAGTCAATTTCATTGGGAATAAAATAAGTCAATGTGCCAAGCGTGACCCCGGCTATGATCACATTGATCCATACAAAGCGTAGTTTGTTCACAACTACGGTATAGATGAAGTAATAAAAAATAAGATATAGGCTTCCCAGGATGCCGCAAATAATGAGTATGATCTTATGCAGCGGATTTTGAGGCGGGAAGTTAATCAGCGCTGACGCAATTGTTATAAAAAATATAACAATGCCCGCTATGATCGTGGGCAGAATTGATATTAAGTTTTCCTGCGGGGTAAAGCCGCTGCGTCTGTTTTTATGTTCCATGGTTTATTCTGTAGATAACTGCGCCGGTTGAATCTCTGCAATTAATTCTTTGAATATTTCAACAATTTGCGGGTCGAATAAAATCCCTGCCTGTTCATGTAAATAGTCAACTGCCTCTTGCGTTGAGATTTTTTGCCTGTACGGGCGGTTGCTTGTGAGAGCATCGAAAGCGTCTACGATGGAGAACATGCGCGCCAGGATCGGAATCTCTGGGCCGCTTAATCCGTCAGGATAGCCGCTTCCATTCCACCTTTCCTGGTGGTGACGGATGAGGGGGATGGTATCTTGCAGGAACGGGATGCCGCTGACGATCCTTGCTCCAATATCAGGGTGGCGGCGCATTAATACCCACTCTTCTTCGCTCAATGGACCGGGTTTGTGCAGGATCGTGTCGCTAATGCCGATCTTGCCAATGTCATGTAAAAGTGAGCCGCGTTCCAATACCTTTAATTGTTCATGTGAAAAATTAAGGAGTTTCCCTAATTGGGCGGTTATATGGCTGACTCGCAAACTGTGGCCTTCTGTTTCGCGGTCACGCGCATCCAAAGCGGACATGAGCGCGGCGAGGGTTTGGTCGTATGTTGCCTCGAGCGTATCAAACGCGGCTTTGATCTCTGTTGCCTGCCGGCGTGATTCCACCAGCAATACAGAACGTTCCAGTGCAAGGGCCGTCTGATTTACCAGCGCTTGCAGATCATTTGGGTTGGCTATGGATTTATGCCCCTGGTCGTCTGGGATGTCCATCCACAGGATGCCGTATTTGAGTATGGGGGTTTGGATGGGCAGGCAGGCCCGCATCATGGATTCTCCCTGTGATAGATAAATGAGCTGCCCCGATTCCATTACATCTTTGATGATATCTATCGGATGTTCAATGCCAGTATGCATACCAGATGCGTTGATCTGTATCTCTGCGACCACCTTTCCTGCGAGGTCGAAGAGCATAATGCCCGTTGTGGTGCTTTTTGCTATTTTGTGTGCGGTCTCTGCAATATCTACTGCGGCGCTTTGTAAATTTTCTGCCTGAATGATCTGGTTGCTCAAGCGGTAAAGCAGGGATGTTGTCCGCAGGGACCCGCGCAATTCCTGTTGAAGCCAGGTGCTTTCAAATGCTCCAGCCGCTTGAATGGAAAGAAGTTCAGCCAGCGACTGATCGTTCTCATTAAAAAAAACTTCATTTTGCTTCCCGAATGCAAGTATGGTTCCAATGCTCAGACGGTGCCAGCGGATCGGGATGGCAAGCATACTTCTCAACCCAGGATTGTCAATCACAAGATGTGAAGTGGGCTGGTACTTTCTAACATCGCGGACGCGGAAAGGTTGAACGGCTTGAAAAGCCAGTTGTATCAATGCGTCAGAATTGTTAGAGTTCTCCAGAGATTCTAACAACCGTGGAGATGTTCCTGAAGAAGCGCTTTGGGTGAAGTTTCTCTCTTGTCCCAATTGAATTTGCACAAATATAAATCTGGCTTGCAAGATCTCCCTCGCAATGGATGCCACCTCACGTGCGGTGGTTTCAGGTTTTACCATGGCAGATAACTGGCTTCCTGTTTGAACCAGATTCATTAATCGCTGATGGTATCTGGAACGCTCCCAGGAACGGGTTAATTCTGCGGCTACCGCCTCGGCAAGCCAAATATCAATACTGCTGAATGCGTTAATTTTTTCGCTGCTGAGCACAATCGCCCCGTTGACGTAGCCGTTGAACATTAATGGAATCACCACCGCCGAACGATTAGGCTCGTTTTCAAAGCGGATGTAATCTGCATCCGTCTCAATATCATTAATGATTTGAGTCTTTCTTTGCCGGACAGCGCGTCCCACGACGCCGTCTGAAACACTCTGGCGAAAACCAGATGGGATCAAGTTGGTCTGCTTCCCAGCCGTAGCAAGCAGTGTAAATTCTTTTTCGTCTGGTTCATGGATGTATAAGCAGACCAGGTCACAATTTAAGGCGCGTTCCAGTGAATTCACAGCCAATTGCGCCGCTACCGGCTGATCCAATTGATTTTCAAGCTGCTGACTTAATTCCATCAGCAGGGTGATCTGAGTGTTTCGTTTCTTCTCATTTGTCAGTTGGTGCCCAAGTATGCCGATCTGGTCAGTTTGCGCATTTAGGCGGATCCGCAGTCCTTCGCGTCTGCTCATGAAAGGTTTGATGTAGCGTGCCAGTCTGCTGTTCCAGACCAGGCTTAGTTCAGAAGATGGGTCTGGCTCCTCTTCGGTGCGCATCAATTCACTCATCAAGCCATTGATCGTCATCACGATTGTCATGATCTCGTAATACAGTACCGTTGAGACAAGCACAAAGAATATAAATGCTGCGTCGCGTGCGGTGACAAGCGCCGGGCTCGCGGTCTTGAGCGAGGGTTCCATCACAGCCAGTAATGCGCTTAAAAATATGACGAGAGTTGTTTCCAGTGTGCTGACAATTTTGATGGCTCTGGTTCCGAGAATGTCATTTTCTGGCAGTTGTAATCGGTTCCAGGGCAGAAGTCTGCTGAGCAGCATGGTTGTGATAAGCAAAGTAGGCGCGATCAAGTGCGCCGCAGACGCAGTTCGGATGAAAACAAAACACCACACCAGCCAGGGAATGATCTGTACACGGGAAAAAATAGCATCAAATTTTTCTGGAAAAAGAATCTTTCTAAGCACTTCAAAAGATGAAGTGAGCAGGAAGGTAATTACCAGGAATGTCTTATATGAAGTTATATCAACCTGTGCATATTGGTTGCCTGCTATCGCGAGATAAAAACCAGTTGAAAACCCGACCAGGACAAACGTCAAATTTAGCGGGTCGGCGGTCCCTGTCAACTGATTTTTCAACGGGGTCATCAACACCAATTGCATGGTTCCCACAAAATAAAAAATCAACCCTTCTATAAAATATCCCGCCCGAATAAAAATGATTCCCAAAACGAAGAGCAGGAAGATCGCTGCACTGCGATAAAATTGGGCGCGTTTTTCACTGAACTTCAACACAAACAAGAGTTGGTTTGACAAAGCAACCATGTAGCAAAGCATACCCAAAATAGACAGTCCCCAACTTGGTATGTTTGAGCCAGCCAGATCAAAGTGAAATGGGATCAGCAACAGACCTGTTCCCGTGATCCCTAGTATCCATGATGAGAGCGAAATTAGATCGTTTTCAGAAGATTGACTCATGATTGGTGTAGCATAGCATAAGAGACAGATTTTTTCTACCTTTAAAATAAGCCATTTGTGATTTCTGATATAATCCGCGACGCATATTGGGGATGCAGACTTTTACAAAAAATCTAAAAATCTCATACAGGTAACCATAAATGCAAAACTTTATTTCCCTCGCTCAAATCGATTCAGCCGCACAGGCGATTAAGAAACAGATATCAACGCTTCGCGAACCTATTGTCGGAATTATTCTCGGCTCTGGTCTTAACGATCTGGCTGATTCTGTCCAACAGGCAGTTACCATCCCTTATAGTGATCTGCCCAATTTCCCCGTCTCCACCGTGCATGGACATGCCGGACGTTTTGTCATCGGTGAATTGGAAGGCAAACCTGTGCTGGTGATGCAGGGACGCATCCACTATTATGAAGGCTACACCATGGGACAAGTCACCCTGCCGGTGCGCGTCATGCAGCGGATGGGAATCACGAACATGATCGTCACCAATGCCGCCGGCGGAGTGCATCCTGATTTTGAGCCCGGCGACGTGATGCTCATCACCGACCAACTCAACCTGATGGGCATGTCGGGTTTGAATCCGCTCATGGGACCCAACCTGGACGAGATCGGCACACGTTTCCCAGATATGAGTCAACCCTACGACCAGGTCTACAGCGACCTCGCCCGCAAAGTTGCCAAAGAAAATAACATCACCCTGCGCGAAGGCGTCTATGCAGGTTTAAGCGGACCCTCTTTTGAATCCCCTGCTGACCTGCGCTTTTTGCGTCTCGCTGGCGCAGATGCGGTGGGTATGTCCACTGTGCCAGAAGTAATCATTGCACGCCACGGGGGGATGCGTGTTCTTGGGCTTTCAGGCGTCAGCAACAAAGCCAATTTAGACGGCTCAACTGTTACAACTCATGAGGAAGTTATTGAAGCAGGCAAGGTAATTACACCCAAGGTCGAGAAGATCATACGCGGCGTATTACGCGGCATGTAAACAGAGTTTGCAATGGCAGAATTTTATAAATTCCTCGCCTCATATGAGGCGCTGATCTATATCCTGCTGGCGATAGGAGCTTTGTTCGCTTTCCGCTGGTTGATGCGTTCGTGGCGTGAATCTCAGACTGCTGTTTATACAATGGAGCGAGAGTTTTCATCCCGCCGCCTTGGGCAGTCTGCCGCGATCTCGATATTGATTGTTGTTTTATTCTGCTCTGAATTTTTTATGGCAACTTTCATTATTCCGGGGCTTCCCTCGGATGTGTTTCTCACCACACCCACACTGGACTTCATCTCAACTCCCACCGGCACACTTTCTGCTGACATGATGACTCAATTTGCGAATTCTCCCCTGCAAACGGCGGTTGCCAATATAACTGGCTGTACCCCCAACCAGATCATGATTACCTCGCCTGCGGCGGGGGATGAAGTAAAAGGTACTGTCGAACTGATCGGCACGGTCAACATCCCGAATTTTGGATTTTATAAATACGAAGTCGCGCAAATAGGAAGTGACACCTGGGCAACCATCTCCGCTGACCGTAACACGGTCAGCAATGGAAAGATCGGGGCTTGGAATACAACCGCCTTAACCCCAGGTGACTATCAATTGCGGCTGGTCGTTACCGACAATCAGGGAAAGGTATTGCCGGCTTGTGTTGTGCCTGTGCGTATTGTGCCGTTACAATAAAATAACCTGGAAATTTTATGCCTGAAATTCAAGTTCGTCCTACTGCTGCATCTGACTTGTCCCGCTTAATGGGATTCGATCACTCCATCGCCAGTGAATCAGTTTGGCAATTGGAATTGCGCCGCGATACCGGGCAGGTCACTGCCATGTTCCGCGAGGTGCGTTTGCCGCGTTCCATTTCGGTGGCATATCCGCGTAACCCTTTGGCGCTTGCTGATGATTGGTCAAAACGTTCCATGATCTGCACGGCTTTGATCGACCAGGACCTCGTGGGATATGTCAGCTTGCTTGAGCGCGGAATGGACTCGGTGGTCTGTGTCACCGACCTTGTGGTGAATGAGGCTGCCCGTCGCCAGGGCGTAGGCAGTGCCCTATTGTCGGCTGCCCAAGATTGGGCGGCGGCTAGATCGTATCGTCGCATTATTTTGGAAACGCAGTCCAAGAATCTTCCGGCAATTCGCCTTTCTCAAAAATTTGGGTATGAATTCTGCGGGTATAATGACCATTATTACCTTACGCAAGATGTGGCATTATTCTTTACCAAAGCCTTAAAATAGCAGCAGGTCAGGCTTGAACCTGACATTTGAAAATACTAGAGAAATTTTTATTGGAAGGGTTGTATGATTAACGGTTGGACTGAATCATTACTGGCGGGGATACAGGCACTCAACCAAATTCTGACGGCAGGGATTGCCATCACGGCGTTTTCGCTATTCTTATATGCGCTTTCTTTTAATTTGCGCGATAGGGTGGCGCGTTCGTTTGCCATCATTTTGCTGTGCGTGGTGATCGTTTTTACCGCCGAGGCATTGCAGGATGGTTCGATGCCCGCCGATATGCTTCAACTGCTTTTGCGTTTACAGTGGTTTGGCATTGTTTTTCTTCCAGCCGCATATCTTCATCTTTCTGATGCATTGCTTGTGACAGCCGGCCGCCCCTCGCGCGGCCGTAGAAGACTCGCGGTGCGCGCTATTTATATTGTCTCTGCTTGCTTCCTTCTCTTACTTGCATTTGGATATTTACTCGGCCCGGTTGTGATCGACGGGCGCCCCGCCCCTCATCTTGAGCGCACCGTGTGGACAGAAGTGTTCACGCTGTTCTACGTCACTGCGATGGTTTGGGCTGGCATAAACTTCGCCCGCGCTTATTCTCTGATGCTGTCGAGTTCGGGACGCCGCCGCATGTTGTATCTGATGGCTGGCGCCACCGCCCCCGCGCTGGGTTCCTACCCTTATCTTTTGTTCGGGTACGGACTTGCCGCAGAGCACACATATCTCTTCTGGAGCGTGGCGACTGTGATCAACGTGCTGGTCGGCGCGCTGGTGATTATGATGGCCTACGCTGTTGCTTTCTTTGGCGTTTCGTGGCCAGACCGTGTGATCAAAAGCCGCCTGTTTAAGTGGATCATGCGCGGACCTGTAACCGCATCCACTGCGCTGGCGTTGATGACCGTTGTCCGCCGCAGTGGGGAATTGCTTGGTTCAACTTATAATGCCTTCGTCCCGTTTATCGTGGTTGTCACTATTTTGTCACTTGAACATGCCATTACCTTTGCCGCGCCGCTTTGGGAACGCTGGCTTTTCTTTGGAAGTGACCGCGGAGAATTACAGGCGCTCCAAAATTTTGAAGAACGCCTGCTGACTCAAAGTGACTTGCAGCAGTTTCTCGAAACGGTGCTTGCCGCTGTGCGTGACCACATGCAATCTCCGGCTGCTTTTGTAGCCGCGTTGGATGACGAGACTCTATCTCCCATTGTGGTGGCGGGTAACCGCGCCTTGCTCGATCAGGAAGGTTTGACCGAAGCCCTGGAAAAAGTGAAAGGCGATGACCGCCATGAATTTCAATGGGGAAATTTCTGGATATTACCTTTATATCATCGCAGACATGCGGATATGGATCAGGACGAACAGCCGCCCCTGCTTGGCTTGCTCGGTGTTGCACGCCGCGAGAAGCAGGTCGTCGAGCGCGATCAACGTGATGCCCTGTGGCTTCTGGCTGACCGCGCTGCGCTGGCACTGCAAGACCGTCAACTGCAACAACGGGTATTCCGTTCTTTGGAAGACCTGCAACCACAAGTGGAAATGATCCAGCGGATGCGCGCCGCTAGTCGTTACGACACCCGCACAAGTCTGCTGGCCGAACCTCTTCTGCAAGAGGCAGACCTCGCCAATTGGGTACGTGATGCGCTGACACATTATTGGGGCGGGCCGAAGCTGACGAACAATCCCTTGATCAAACTTCAAGTGGTGCAGGACCTTGCTGAAAAAGATGACGGCAACTCAGCCAATGCGCTGCGCTCCCTGCTCCGCACGGCTGTCGATCAGGTGAAACCAAAAGGTGACCGAAAGTTCACCACCGAATGGATTCTGTACAACATCCTCGAAATGAAATTTATCGAGGGGCGCAAGGTGCGTGACGTGGCTTCGCGTCTGGCAATGTCTGAAGCGGACTTATATCGAAAACAGCGTGTTGCCGTGGAAGTTGTCGCAAAGACCATCCTTGAAATGGAAGAAAATCTCAAGGAGCAGTAGATCAAGTAGGTCAGGCTTGCAGCCTGACAGTTCTTCAAGATACGCGTTTTGCGGGTTACAAACCCGCCCTGCAAAATACTTAATGTGCAAAGAGCGTGCTTCTCCGTTTTGAGAAGAACCCAACGCTCATATTATAGGAATGGGAAGGAGTCCAATATGGTTGGACAAAAAAGTAATCATGAAAATCCGATGCCTGCGATAGATGAGGGCTGGTGGTCATCGGTGCTGGCAGAAGAGGGACGTAATTCGTCGCATCCTCTGCCGCGTTCGGCGGGGAACAGGTCTGAGGTTCGTGGTGAGGCAATGCCTGCACAGGGCAAAGCCGAAGCTGCCGACTCAGTCGACAGGAAGTTTGTCGCGAATTGGGATCAGGTCAAAGATATGTACATGCATGATCAGATCATTGATCTCTCTGTCACGGGACATAACCGTGGCGGCTTGCTGGTTGAAGGCAATGGCATGTACGGATTTGTGCCGTTCTCCCATCTGGTAGGTTTGTCCGACAAGGCGGAGAATTTTGATCGTGACCGCGATCTTGAGGCTTACGTCGGCCGTTCGCTTTCCTTGAAAGTGATCGAGTGCGTGCCGGAAGATGAGCGCGTGGTTTTCTCTGAGCGTGCCGCGCAATCTGAACCAGGCAGGCGCGCTGAATTATTTAGCGCGCTGCAGCCCGGTCAAAACGTTAAAGGTGTTGTCACCAATATTACAGATTTTGGCGTATTCGTTGACCTCGGCGGCGTGGAAGGTTTAATCCACATCTCTGAATTATCGTGGGGGCGCGTTTTACATCCAAATCAAATCGTAAAAATGGGCAGCACGGTAGACGTGCAAGTACTCGACCTTGCGCCAGAGCGCTGCCGTGTTGCTTTAAGTCTCAAACGCCTGCTCCCGAATCCCTGGCAGAACGCCGCTGTTGATTTTCCCAAAGGCTGCATCATGTCTGCAACCATTACCAGCGTGCTTTCTTTTGGCGCTTTTGCGCGTTTGGATGCCGGTGTCGAAGGACTCATCCACGCTTCTGAAATTCCAATCGAAGAAGGCAAGTCTCTGAAAGAAATCCTTTCCGAAGGTCAAGCCGTGCAAGTGCGAGTTTTGCATTTGGATGCCGCACACCAGCGCATGGGATTAAGCATGATGCTTGGCGAAGCGTAAACCCAATGCCCCAATCATCACACTCACGCAAAAGACAATACGAACAATCCGAACCACCGTCATCCGCTCCGCAAAATGACTGGCTCGAAAGGCTCGCCGGCTTCAACCTGCAGTTCGGGCGTTTCGTTCGCGACGCCGCAGGTGTCTTGCTGATCGCATTTGCGGTCATGTCTTTGCTTGCCGTGTGGCACATTACCGACGGCGCACTCCTCACACCCTTTGCCGGACTGCTCACACTTTGGTTTGGCTGGGGCAGTTTTCTCATCCTCTTTGCAATCGGATATTTTGGATATTCCCTTTTGAAGCGCGATGAGGGCGGAGAAATCCACTGGGGACAACTGATCGCCCTCGAACTCGCGGCGCTGCTAACCCTGGGGCTGCTCGCTGTTCCAAATGGCAATGACCTCATCCGGGCAGAAGCCGGCATGGACGGCGGCCGCCTCGGCTGGGGCATGATTATGCTGACGTGGGATTCCATTAAGCTGGGACCCGTTCTCGGCACGCTGGTGATCTTCGTGCTCTGGCTGTTGATGGTCATGACAGGTTTTGGCTTGTGGGCAAAACTCGAAGCGTGGCTGCTGCATCTCGCAGGCGAAACTCCGCTTGTCGTGGTGGCAACCCCAACGCCCGCAGAAATTGAGCAAGCCGAGCTGCCCGTTGAACCATCCACTGCATCCGCCGCGCCCGCTTCACGAAAGAAAGCGCCAGCCATTCCAGCCGAGTTCCGCACCTCTTTCAAAACAGAAAATAAAAAAGACGAGAAATCTGACAAAATACTTACTCGCGGCGAAGAACTACCGCCGCTGACTCTTCTTCTCGCCGAAACAGCCGTCCGCGCCGATGACCGCACCATCAATCAAACAGCCGGTCTCATTATGAAGACCCTCGCTGATTTTGGTATTCCCGCCACAGTCATCGGCTATCGCGTAGGTCCATCTGTCACGCAATTTGCAGTCCAGCCGGGCTTCATCAAAAAACCTGGCTCAGACGAAGACGACCTGTTGCAAATGAAAGTCCGCGTGGCGCAGATTGCTTCGTTGCAAAAAGATATTGCGCTGGCGTTATCTGCCCAGCGGTTGCGTATCGAAGCGCCCGTGCCCGGCAAGCCCTACGTGGGTATCGAAGTGCCGAACACGCACAGTTCCGTTGTGCGCTTGAAAACCCTGCTTGAGTCAGAGGCTTTCAACAAAATGGGCGTGCCGCTTGCCGTGGCAATTGGCCGCGATGTGTCGGGGCACCCGCTCATCGCCGACCTGGCGCGGATGCCGCATCTGCTCATCGCAGGCGCGACAGGTTCGGGTAAGTCGGTCTGCATCACATCCATTGCGGCCTGCCTTGCCATGAGCAACACGCCCGAAGATTTGCGCATGGTGATGATCGATTCGAAAATGGTGGAGTTGATCCGCTTTAATGGATTGCCTCACTTGTTCGGCAAAGTGGAAACCAATATTGAACGCATCCTCGGCGTTTTGAAGTGGGTGGTCGTTGAAATGGAACACCGCTACCGCCTGTTGGAAAGCGCACACGCCCGCGACCTCGAAGCGTACAACCGCAAAGTGACCCGCAAAGCCGATGGCAAAGCCCTGCCGCGCATCGTCGTGTTGATCGACGAACTCGCCGACCTGATGATGTCTGCTCCCGATGTAACCGAGCACAACCTTGTTCGTCTGGCGCAAATGGCGCGTGCTACGGGTATTCATCTTGTCGTTGCCACGCAGCGCCCGTCCACTGATGTGGTCACGGGGCTCATCAAAGCCAACTTCCCCGCGCGTTTGGCTTTTGCGGTTGCCTCTGGCATTGATAGCCGCGTTATTTTGGATTACACCGGCGCTGAGTCATTGCTGGGGCGCGGCGACATGCTCTTCCTAAATCCTGAAGTGGGCAACCCTGTGCGCGCGCAAGGCGTGATGATTACCGACATGGAAATCGAGCGCATCATTTCTCACTGGCAAAAGAGCGGACATAAAGTGGACGACGTTCCGCCCTGGGAAAAATTGTTGCAGGAACCCGACGAAAACCAGGACGATAGCTTGATTGAACAGGCTGTCTCCATTGTGCGCAGCAGTCAGCGCGCCTCCGCTTCGCTCATCCAACGCCGACTGCGGATCGGTTATCCGCGTGCCGCACGTCTGCTCGACCAGCTTGAAGAAATGGGCGTTGTCGGCCCCTCTCAAGGCGGCGGCAAGGAACGCGATGTCCTTGTCGGCGAAGAAGATTTTGAAGAAAACGGTTAACAAGAAGAAAGCAATTGGCGGTTAGCTAAAAGCTAACCGCCAATAAACACCTCACATACCTCACATACCTTACCCAATGAATCCCAAACCAACTTTCACTGACAAATTGCGCATCATCTTCAAAGGCATCTTAGACCCTATTGGCACATTTCTAAATCGCACGGGTCTAACTCCAAACGCTATCACATTGTTAGGTCTGGCAGGCACAACGGTCGGCGCGTATATTCTCGCGCAAGGCAAAATGACAACTGGCGCAATCGTCCTTTTCTTCGCCGTCATCATCGATGCTTTCGACGGAACCATGGCACGCCTGCGCGGCGAATCGAGTGACTTCGGCGCGTTCGTCGATTCTGTCAGCGACCGCTATGCTGAGTTCATCACCTTCGGCGGGCTTTTATATTATTTTCTCTCGCAGGAAAACTACCCCGGAGTTATGGTCACTTTTGCGGCCACGGCTGGCTCGGTGTTGGTTTCCTATATCAAAGCCCGTGCCGAAGGATTGGGTTTCACCGCCAAAGTGGGCATTCTCACGCGCGTCGAGCGTTATGTTGTTTTAATTCCCTTGCTATTATTTAATCAACCTTTTATTGCAGTCGTCTTGATTGCATTGCTTGGCAACCTCACGGCTTTTCAACGCATCGCCTACGTCCGCACGCAGGGGCATGAGCGCATGAGAAAAGCCAGAGAAGCCAAAGAGTACCTGCATTAACATGCCAGAAGGACTTTCGCTCGGACCCCTGCTCATCCGCTGGAACGGTCTGCTGATTGCACTTGGCATGGCAACCGGCGCCTTGTTGGCTGCGCGTGAAGCAAAACGAAAAAACTATGACCCTGAGATTATCTTCGACCTTTTTTTGCCGCTGATGATTTGGGGGACTTTGGGTGCGCGACTCTGGCACGTTCTCACTCCGCCTCTTTCTGCCCTTGAGCTTGGTCTGACAACCCAATATTATTTTTCGCATCTGATAGATTTGGCCGCGCTCTGGGTCGGCGGGTTTGGCATCCCCGGCGCATGGATCGGCGGCTTGCTCGCCTTGTATTATTTCGCGCGCAAAAATAAACTGCCATTCTTGCAACTGGCTGACATCCTCGCCCCCGCGATTGCTCTTGCGCAAGCCATCGGTCGCCTCGGAAATTACTTCAATCAGGAACTGTACGGCTTGCCCACCCAATTACCCTGGAAAATATTTATTGACCCCGCCTACCGTTTAAGCGGATTTGAAACCGTGCATTTTTATCATCCGCTGTTTGCGTACGAATCACTTTTGAATTTTGCAAATCTGTTTTTCCTGCTCTGGCTCACGCGCCGTTTTATCGGGGTAATCAAAACCGGCGACCTTTTTCTCGCCTACCTTGGCTTCTATTCTTTCGTCCGCTTCATGCTTGAATTCGTGCGCCTCGATGTTTCGCTCGTGTCTGGGTTCAACATCAATCAGGTATTTTTCGCAATTGTGTTTATTGGTGTGGGGATTGGTATGGTTTTGCGTCACCGCCTTGTCCAGAAATTGTAAGGTCTCTGTGAAGGTGAATAATGCATAGTGGGGCATAAAATAAGATTAGGTCTCCAAGGCAGAAGTAAAAAGTGAAAAGTAAAAAAAAGACACTACTCCCCAATTCCCAACCTACTAATCACCTAATTACCTGATTACCCAACAAGGAATAAATATGATAGAAACTCACGATCTAACCAAGCAATTCCATGATTTTTTAGCAGTAGATGAAGTCAATCTCTCTGTGGATGCTGGCCAAATTTTAGCGATTCTAGGTCAGAATGGCGCAGGCAAGACCACCACCGTCCGCATGTTGACGGCTTTGTTAAACCCAACACGCGGCTGGGCCAGGGTGGCTGGCTATGATGTTGTCAAGAACGGACATGATGTGCGCTCTTCGGTGGGTGTGCTCACAGAACAGCACGGCTTGTACATGCGCATGACCGCCATTGAGTATTTGGATTTTTTCGGGCAAGTCTACAGCCTTTCAGCGGCGGCACGCAAAATACGCAGCGATCATCTGCTTGAATATTTTGGGCTGACCGAAGCCGCGAAGCGCCGCATCGGCGAATACTCGAAAGGGATGCGCCAAAAATTAGCCCTCGCACGCGCCATGATGCATGACCCGGGTGTACTTCTGCTCGACGAACCCACCTCGGCTATGGACCCTGAATCTGCACGGCTGGTGCGGGATGAGATCGCGCGTTTGAAATCATCTCAACGCACGATTGTGATCTGCTCACATAACCTGACCGAAGTGGAAGCGTTGGCAGATCAGATCGCCATTATTTATCGTGGAAAAATTTTGTTGCAAGGCACACTGGAAGATATGAAGCGCAATGTGCTTGGGGCGTCGGAATATGAAATCAAGTTTAGTGGTGCATGGGATTCAAGTAGGGTGGAACTTCCCAAAGATGTAGAAACTCTCTCTCGGACGGCGACCAGTTTCAAGGTGCGTGTGGAGCGTCCGCAGGAATCCAATCCGCTAATTTTGAAGGCTCTGTCCGAGGTGTCTGCGCCTGTGATGGCTTTTCAAGAAGAACCGCGCACGCTTGAGCAGGTCTATCTCAAAGTGATGGCGGAAGCAAAAGGACGCGAAAATGTTCAGTAAATTTAGGCTTGTCTGGCTTGTGGCGGGGCGCGAACTGAAAGACCAATTCCGCGATTGGCGCGTGCTGGCGCCGATGATTATCCTCATCATTTGTTTTCCATTTTTGATGAATGAGTTTGCAAAGCAAACTGTGGATTTCTTAAATCAATATGACGCCAATTTGATTCTGGATCGCTTCGTGCCGTTCTCGATCATGATTATCGGATTCTTTCCGATCACCATCTCGCTGGTGGTTGCGCTGGAAGCCTTTGTGGGAGAGAAAGAGCGGGGAACGATCGAGCCGATTTTGAGCGCTCCGCTGGACGATTGGCAGTTGTATTTTGGGAAGCTGTTGGTGGGTGTGGCGACGCCGTTGGTTGCCAGTTACCTGTCCATCGCTTTGTATTTGATTTTGGTCATGCGCCAGGATTTGAACATGCCGTCTTTTATGGTGATGGTGCAGTTGTTCCTGCTGACAACAGCTCATGCCACCTTAATGGTCAGCGCGGCGATTGTGATTTCGGTGCAATCCACTTCGGTGAAAGCCGCAAATTTGCTGGCGTCTTTCATCGTGATCCCTGTTGCCATTTTGATGCAGGGCGAGGCGGTCATGCTTTTCTGGGGCAACGAGCAGGTTCTGTGGCTGGCAATTGCCGGTGTGATGATTATCTCGTTGCTGTTGATCCGTGTGGGCATCGCTCACTTTCAGCGTGAGTATTTGCTGGGACGCGAAATTGATGTGATCAATCTGGGCTGGATCTGGCGCACCTTCTGGATAAATTTCATCGGCGGAGCGCGCTCTTTTGGCGATTGGTACACGCGTATTTTGGGAAGCTCCATGCGCCGTATTCTTCCCGCTCTTTTGGCTGTGGCATTCATCGCAGGCATCAGCGTCTGGTTGGGTTATGACTGGATCATGGTTAATGTTTCGCAAGTCATTGAAAACGCATCTCCCGAAAGGCTTGAAAAAATGGGCACAAGTATCCGTCAAATGCCAGAGTTGTCGAATCTGGAAGGGAGCATCAGTGCGCCGTTCCTGTTCATGAACAATACGCGCGCCGTGGCGGTTATATTTTTGGCGGGTTTGGTTTCATTTAGCGTGCTGGGTATTTTGCTTTATATGGTGAATATCGGTTTGATCGGCGGATTGTTTGCCGTGTTTGAACTGCTTGGGATGCATCCCTGGCCGTTGTTCCTTGCAGGCATTGTGCCGCACGGTGTTTTTGAAATTCCCGCGCTCATGATTGGCAGCGCTGTGGCACTTTATATGGGAGTATCCATTGTCACGCCGCAAACGGGGAAATCAATGGGCGAAGTAATCCTGGAATTGTTCGCGGATTGGGTCAAGATATTTCTTGGCGTGGTGGTGCCTTTATTGGCAGTTGCCGCATTGATCGAATCTTATATTACACCGGGGCTTTTACTCAGCGTAATGACCAAATAAATAACCGGAGTTCGGAAGTAGAACTTCTGAACTCCGGTTTTGACTTCTCACTTCTCACTTCTCACTTCACCATCGAGTTAAGATAACCATCATGTCAAAAGTAATCATACTTGGCTCGTCAAATGCCATCCCCACAAAGGATAGTGAAAACACACACATGGTTATCGTGGGAGATGAGCGCACATTGTTGATCGACTCGGTCAGCAACCCCATTCTGCGCCTGGAGCAGGCCGGCGTGGATTTCAACGATCTGACCGATATTATTATTACCCACTTCCACCCAGACCACGCTTCAGGAATTCCGCTTTTGCTGATGGATATGTGGCTGATGGGTCGGCAAAAACCGCTCAATATTTACGGGTTGCATTACACACTTGACCGCGTGGAAACGCTGATGGGCTTGTACAACTGGTCGGAATGGCCTGATTTTTTCCCCGTTGTTTTTTATCGCATCCCAACCAAAGAAATGTCACCTGTGCTGGATTGTCCCGACTTCACGATCCACGCTTCGCCAGTTCATCACATGATTCCCAACATTGGCTTGCGGATCCAATTCAACCCATCGCATCAAACCCTGTCGTATTCATGTGACACTGAACCCTGCGACGAAGTCATCCGCCTAAGTGAAGGCGCGGATATATTGATCCACGAAGCCGCCGGAGAATCTGTTGGACATTCTTCTGCAAAACAAGCCGGTGAGATCGCCAGAAAAGCAGAAGTTGGCAGGTTGTATCTCATTCATTACGCAACCGGCAAATATGCAAAAGGTGATCTTGTCGCCGAGGCGCGTACAACCTTCCCCGGCGAAGTTGCCCTGGCCAAAGATTTTATGGTGCTTGATCTATAAAAATTCATGAAGCAACTCTAGGTAGGTCAGGCTTTCAGCCTGACATTTTTTGAAAACAGAGGTTTTGGCGGGTTGAAAACCCGTCCTACAAAAAATCCCTCTTCAAAAAATGAAGAGGGATTTAGCCAATTTTCCTACCAACCTGAGATGTAAGGCTCCCACTCGCCGTTCTCTAAAAGATGCCGACCAAAAATATAAGCGGCGCTTGCAGGCGGTTCTTTGGGAATGTGCGCCAAATGCATGTGCGCCTCCTCCACTTTGCGACCGCCCTTGCGGTGATTACAGGCAGAACAAGCCGCCACCAAATTTGTCCACTTGTGCGGCCCGCCCAAGTGGCGCGGAATCACGTGATCCACCGTCAAGCTCACATCGCGCCTGCCGCAATACTGACAGGTATAATTATCACGTCTAAACACTTCGCGGCGCGTCAATTTGACGCGTGGCCGTGGTCGATGAACTTGAGTTTCCAGTCGAATGACTGAAGGGCGTGGAAGCAACTGCGATATTGTGCGGATGTTCCCGCGTCCATTCACGATCAAATCAGCTTTTCCCGCAAGGATCAGACCAATTGCACGTCGTGTTGAGCATACATGGATCGGCTCAAAGTTAGCGTTGAGTACCAACACTGGTTCTAGCATACTGCCTCAGGTATCTGCATGATTATACTGCCAGTTTATGAGACTTCGGAAGATTCATAGGAGCATCAAAATGAACATAATGATCGCGGGCGGCTCAGGTTTTCTGGGCGACGCCCTCACAAAATCTTTTCTCGCAGATGGGCACAAAGTTTTTATTCTCACGCGCGGCTCGTCTGTAACCCCGGGCGCGCAAGCCGTAAAATGGGACGCAAAAACCACAACCGGATGGGGGCACCTTGTCAACGAAATGGATGTGGTGATTCATCTTGCTGGGAAAACGCTCGCCTCCTGGCCGTGGACGTCCGCCACAAAACGCGATTTTCACGACTCACGCATCCTGCCCGGCCTCGCGCTGGGTCAAGCGATTCTCGAAGCGGATCATCGCCCGGGCATTTTTGTGCAAGCCTCGGGTATTAATCACTACGGCTTGCATGGCGCCATCGCCGACCTCGCAACCGAGTCCACGCCACCCGCAGATGACTTCCTCGCGCAGTTAACTGTCCAATGGGAAGCCGCCACCCAATCTGTCGAAGAATTGGGCGTGCGCCGTATCGTCATCCGCACGGCGGTCGTGCTTGGCAAAGGTGATGGGTTGCTGCCGCTCATGTCTTTGCCTGTCAAATTATTTGTCGGCGGCCCATTGGGTGGCGGAAAATTTGCCATGCCGTGGATTCATATCAACGATTGGGTCGGTGCGGTACGATATTTAATTGCAAATGAAAATGCGCGCGGGGCGTATAATTTAATTGCACCCACCCCCACCTCCAGCGCTGATTTTTATCGTGCATTATCGAGTGTGTTGCATCGCCCATATTGGTTTCCCACACCCGCCTTTTTATTGCGGACCCTTTTAGGAGAAATGAGCGTCCTTGTGGTGGAAGGCCGGTTTGCTCTACCCAAACGGCTGACCGAGTCAGGGTACAAGTTCCAATTCGAGGGTGCGCGTGAAGCGTTATCCGATCTATTTGAAATCCCGAAGGGATGAAAAGATTGTAGGAGATAAATCTCATGAAAAAATTATTCCTCTTGTTGGCTGTTTTTTTGACTGCCTGCGGACCGTCCGTAAACCCATATCAACCTCCGGTTTTACCTGCCCTGCTTCCAATGGCTACCTCCACCGCTTACATTGACGCCGCTTCCTACCCCACAGCGCAAGTGGAGTTGGCTGCGCCGAATCAAGTGGCGAGCGGAATCGAAGTCCGCATGGAGCGCGCTTCGGTGGAAGGAAAAAACGTGAACGCGGATGTGTGCTTCACCCTGCCTGATACGTCTGATTGGGGCGTGTCGTCTGCGAGTTTGAACTATGGCGGCATTCTGGTGCAGGAATACGGTACCACTTTGGTCAGCTTGCAAGAGCCTGCCGCCGGTGTGGCTGGCTTGCGCTGTGACACATTGACATTCATTGTGCCACCCGATGCTGATCTTACCAACACAACCATTGTGATCGATGCCATCGCAGCAACTCCGCGCGAAGGCGAATATTGTTCCGCGTATATGCCCAAGATACAGCAGGCTATGCTTGCGCGCGGCATTGGCATTACGCTCGATTGCGTAGACGTGAATGGCGTGCTGACCATGCAACTTATGAGCATCCCGTCAGATATGACCCAGGCGCAAGCCGAGGAAATTGTTTACAGCGCCGAGTTTTATTCTGTCAAAGGTCCCTGGAGTTTTTCGTTCAATTTGGCGCAGTGAAATTCTTGTTGTATAATACGCGCATGTTTAGCTCAAATTTTTCCAACTATTACTATTACACCCGCCCATAAATAAAAGCGATGGTGTGCTATGAACGCGCCCTCATCATCGCGGGCGCGTTTTTGTTTGTCAGTAGACTGTCACAGACCTGACAGGTTTTAAAAACCTGTCAGGTCTTAAGGTACGAAGGAGAATTTATGAACATCGAAGAACAAGTTGAATTATTAATGCTCGGCACGGAATACGGTGATGAAGAACTCAAGAAATCCATGACCGCTGAACTGCGCGCGCGCCTGTTGCTGGCTGAAAAAGAGAACAGACCTTTGCGTGTCTACTGCGGGTACGATCCCACGTCCACCGATTTGCATCTTGGTCACACGATCACCATGCGGAAGCTGCGCCAGTTTCAGGATTTGGGGCACGATGTTACTTTTCTCATTGGAAGTTACACCGCGCTGGTCGGCGACCCCTCGGATAAGAACAAAGCGCGTCCGATCTTGACCGAGGAGAAGGTGAACGAAAATGCATTGACCTACACCGAGCAGGCTTTCCGCGTGCTTGACCGCGAGAAGACAAAAGTCCGCTACAACGGGGAGTGGCTGTCTAAACTCACGCTCGTGGATTTGATTCGTCTTGGGCAAAACTTTACGGTTCAACAATTTTTGGCACGCGATAATTTCTCGAACCGTTTGGATAAAGGCGAGCCGATCTACCTGCATGAGACTTTCTACGCCTTGATGCAAGGCTATGACGCGGTTGCCATGGAAACAGATGTGCAAATCGGCGGCTCTGATCAGTTGTTTAATATTATTGTGGCGGGGCGCAAATTGCAGGAAGCGTTGGGTCAACGACCTTTGGTCGGCGTCATCACCGCCATTTTGCCGGGCACAGATGGCGTACAGAGAATGTCCAAATCCACGGGCAATATTGTGCCGATCAACACCGGCGCGAATGACATGTTTGGCAAGTTGATGTCTGTGCCTGATTCGGCGATGGCTTTGTACATGCGCCTCGTCACGCGCTGGAGTCCGCATGAGATCGAAAAGATCGAGAAGGATGTGGTTTCGGGGGCGCTGCATCCGCGTGACGCGAAGATGAATATGGCGAGTGAGATCGTCAGTATTTTTTATGGTGTTGAAGACGCAAAGTCTGCTCAAGAGAATTTCATCAAGACCTTCCAACACAAGGAAATTCCTGATGAAATGCCTGAGTTTGCCCTGCAAGAGGGTCAAACGATTGTAGATGTGATTCTGGCTGCGAATTTGGCTGAGAGCAAGAGTAAGGCGCGTGCTTTGATCGATCAGAAGGGCGTGCGTCTGGATGGCGAAGTGCTTGAGCGCGGCGATGCGGCATTTCCGCACCCTGGGGTGTTGCAGGTGGGCAAGCGGCGGTTCCTGCGAGTGAAGTAAGTCTAAAAAATGCGATGATCAATTCATCGCATTTTTTTATTTTTGCCTGATCTTTTCAGCGTGCTTGAACTCATGTATTCATTTTTACTTTCGAGCATCTTGTGGAAAGCATTTACAACTTGAGGGTCAAACTGTTTTCCTGAAAGGTCGTCAATATATTTCAGGACTTTTTTATGCGACCATGCTTTTCGGTAAGGTCGGTCTGAGAGCAGGGCGTCCCAAACGTCAATGATCGCAAAGATGCGGGCGGGGAGGGGGATTTCTTCACCTTTCAAGCCGCGTGGGTAGCCGCTGCCGTCCCACCATTCATGGTGGCAGTAGGCAATATCCAGTGCGGGGCGCAAATATGTGATGGGGTAGAGCATGTCGTAGGCGTATTGCGGATGCTTGCGCATTTCAAACCGTTCATCGTCTGTGAGGGGGCCGTCTTTGTGCAGGATGCTGTCTGATACGCCCATTTTGCCAATGTCGTGGAGCAAGGCGCCGCGGCGAATCTGCAATAATTCAGCCTCGGAAATTTCCATTTGCTGGGCCAGCTCAAGGGTTAGGTTGGTGACGCGGCGGGTGTGTCCTTGAGTCTCTTTGTCACGCAATTCGAGGGCTTTGCCCCATCCTTCCAATGTTATATCGTAGGCGAGCGAGAGTTCATGGTTGGTGTGTTGCAGGTTCTCAAAGAGTTGTGCGTTGTCAATTGCGATGATGGCTTGTTCTGCAAGGGTGTGGAGGAATTCAAGCCAGTCTGTGCTGGGGGAGAAGGGCTGTCGGAAGTAGGTTTCGAGGATGCCCCTTGTAGAGCCTTTGCTAAAAAGTGGGATGGCATAGTAACTTATGAATTGCTCGGATTGCAGTGAGTTGATGGGGAGTGGGTTGGGTTCTTCATTCAGATTTTTTATATAAAATGCTCTGCGGCTCAAGAGGATTTGCCCCGCGAGTCCATCTCCGATGTTGAGCGGGGTGCGTACGCTTTCGCGGTTCTTGAATCCGGCGGCGGCGTAATAGTCTAGGGTTTGGCTGTTGGGGTTGAATACAAGAACAGAGACGGCGCTGACGCCCATTTTTTTTTGCAGATGATCGGTGAGGATGCTGAGGGTGATTCGCAGGTCGAGGCTGGATGCGATGGCTGTGTCTAACTCGCGTAAAGTTGTGAGGCGTTGGATCTGTCTTTCGCTCCGTTCATAAAGGGTGGAGCGATATATGGCATTGCCCGCGATCTCGGCAATGGTGGTGACCAGGCGGGTTTGATGTGATTGAACTTTACGCGGAGCATTTATTGCCACGGCGAGCGCCCCGATTGTTTCGTTTGTTGTGCGGATGGGAACTGCGATGCCGCTCCCGTTTTCTCCAAAGAAATTTATATTTTCGAGATCGATTATCGGGTCATTGGTTAAGCTGTTTGTTGCGTAGACCGTTCCGCTGGAATAGACGGTTCCAATAATGCCTTCATTTGGGTTGAAGTCTGGTTTTGACAGTTTTTTGAACCATCCGGCTGCGGCTTTTGACTTTAGATTATTACCTTCAATATCATATAGCCAGATCGCTGCCGAGTCTGTATCCATGCTGGCTTTGATCTCGTTCAGCAAAATGGGAAGCATTTCTTTTGCGTCATGTGCGGCGCGCAGTGAAAAAGAAACACGGCTTACGATTTCCAATTCGTCGAGTCGTTGCTTCGTTTCTGTAAACAAGCGGGAATTTTCAAGCGAAGTTGCGGCTTGATGAGCGAATGTTTGGACAGCGACGGCGTCGCTCTGTGTGAAGGTGTTGGGGGTGTGGCTGTCTAATGTGATGTATCCGATCACTTGTCCGCGTGAGATCATGGGAACGCCCATCCATCCGCGGACTTTGTCGGTGCCCCCCCATTTTTCAAAGCGCGGGTCTTCATCACAGTCTTCGATGATCAATGGCTCGCTTGTTTCACTGATCGTTTTGCAGAGAACATTGTCTATTGGAAAAGTTTGTCCCAATGCTTTTTCAGGATTGGGAAGTCCTCTGGCGGCTGTAATACGAATGCGATCTCCTGCCAATTCTAAAATGGATGCGCTGTCATACGGTGCAATCTTCCCTAGCCATTCAAGGATTGCTTCGTGCAGGGAGGGGAGGTCTAACAGGTTCGACAGCGTGGCTGTTGCCTGCCTGACTATTTCAGCATCTTTGCGGCGTTTTTGTTCCAGGGTGAAGAGACGGGCATTTTCTATTGCAGTTGCGGCTTGGTTGGCGAAGGTTTGGGCCAGAATCCCATGTTCCTCTGTATAGATGCCGGCTGTTCTGCTATCGAGGTTAAGAAAACCAATCAGCTTGTCTTGTGTGTACATGGCAATGCACATCCACCCATGAATGTACGTGCTTTCCTCCCATTTTTCAAAGTATTGATTCGCCTGGGCATCTTCAATGATGAATGGCTTTCTACTTGCGGCAACCTGTTTCCATTTTTCTGTTATTGGAAAAATCTGCCCAATATAAAAACGCTCAGGCAGGTTTCGCTTTGCGGCGAGTTTTTCTGTATCCCCATTATTTAGCATGATGGATGCGCTGTCGTAAGGGGCAATCTTTTTTAGCCAGTCTAGTATGTTTTCAAACAGGCTGTTGATATCTAACGTGTTGGCAAGCGCCGATGTGGCCTGGCTGAGAATCTCAGCTTCGTTACGGCGATGATGCTCCAATTCAAATAAACGGGAATTTTCCATGGCAATTGCAGACTGGTTGGCAAATGTTTGCACAATGGCGGCGTGTTCTCCGTTGAAAAAGCCTGGTGTTCGGCTATCAAGATTAAGAACGCCAAGTATTTTATCTTTTACAAATAATGGAGTTCCCATCCAACTGCGGATATAGTTTGTTTCCTCAAATTTTTCAAAGCGGTCATCTTCTTGGACATTTGAAATAATGACAGGTTGGCGCTGGTTGTATATATCTCCCCACTTGTCTTTATCCGTAATGTATTTCCTGCCAATCAATTCTTTAGGGATGTTTCGCCCCGCAATGATCTCAAAATATTCATGATCGATCTTTTCAATTGAGGCGCTATCGTAACTGATCAGCTTTGCCAGCGAGGTAAAAATATTTTCAAAGAGTTTATCCATCTCAAAGGAGGATGATAGTTCGCCGGTTGCTTCGCGTAGAACTTCCGCCAGTTTACGTCGGTTTTGTTCCATTTCAAAGAGATGAATTCTTTCAATGGTCTTTGCCATTCCGCCCGTAATTGTCTTTAGGAGCCTTTCGTCGGTTTTTGTAAATGCGTTTAATTGTTTGCTTTCTACATTTAATACGCCAATGATCTTTTTCCCATTTTTAATAGGAACGCAAAGCTCCGAAAGAATGCCATCCGTTGTTTCATAATATGCAGGTTCGAGTGAAATGTTCCCTACGCAGATCGATTTTCCAGTTGCAGCCACTTTTCCGGTTATTCCTTCCGTCAATGGCGTGCTATGTTTCAGATTTTCTTTGTTTGTGCCTCGATAGGAAGAGTGGGGCTTCAATTTATCCTGTGTTTCGTTTAGCAAAAGAATGCCGCAGTTGTCGGGATATAACGTGTCCCCAATAATATCTGTCACCTGTTGAAACAATTCATCCGCGTCTTGGGCAAGAGATTCTGCCTGAGCAACTGAGTGGAGGACAGTCAACTCCTTCAGCTGTTTTTGTAGATCGTTTTCGTCGCGTTTGCGCGCAGTAATGTCTTGTGATATGGCGATAACCACATCCTGCCCAAAATAAGTCCCTTTGGATAGGCGCACATCTTTCGGGAAAACATCGCCATTGCTTCGTTTTCCCCAAAACTCAAATTGCTGGGATTCCCCATTGAAGGCATCTTTAAGGGCGCGCTCAATTTGATCCAAGTCATTTTTGCCAGGTGCGCTGAGGGTTTCTGGCGTTTTTCCAATAAAAAACTCTTTTGGATAACCGTACATTTTTACTACACCCTCATTGACATCAAGAAAAACACCATTGATATCCTGAATATAGATTGCATCGCGAATACTGTTAAATAAACCACGATAGCTGGTTTCGCTATTTAGTAAAGCTTCTTCATCTTGTTTTTGGTCTGTCACATCTAAGAGAATGCCCTGCCAGAAGAGGAATTTGCCATCTTCACCTCTAATCACCGACGCATCCTCTTTTATCCAGACATAATGACCATTTCGGTGCCGTAACCTATACTCAATGCGGAATGGCTCGCCAGTCTCGTCAGTTCGAATATCTTCAGCTAGTACACGTTCTCTGTCATCTGGGTGCAGGGAATTTTTCCATAGATTATCACCAGCTTCCCATTCTTCCGGAGTGTAACCAAGTAAATCTACTAATCGTGGGCTTATGTACTGGGTACTTTGAGGGTCATCGAACTTGTCCATAAAGACCACAGCGGGTAATTTTTCAACCAGCATACGATAGCGCTCTTCTGTATCAAATAAAGAGTTTTCCGCATTTTTTTGCTTCGTAATATCAGTAACGAATCCTTCGTAGTATAAAACTTTTCCATTTTCATCTTTTACGACGTGTGCGTTTGTTGATGTCCAAATGATGTCCCCATCTTTTTTTAGATTCATTGCTTCAAACTTTTCAACCGCTCCATTTTGGTTCATTGCTTCAGTAAATCGGCAGCGACTATCTGCTGATAGGTGTATTTGCGTACTTATGTTGCTGACTTTTTCAATCATCTCTTCGGGAGACTTGTACCCAAAGATTTTGGACATTGCCAGGTTAATGTTAATGAAGCGCCCTTCTGGAGATGAACGAAATATCCCCTCTGTTGTTGCTTCAAAGAGATTTGAGAAATTTTGTTCCGCCATGTTAAGAGTATGTTTTTGGTTTTTTATTAAAATAAAGAGAACAAATGCTGTGATGATTACATACAGCCATCCTTTATATGTTTGCGCAATCGAAAACTGCTCTGGGTTGGTAAATAGAATAGCGGTTATTTGATCAGAGAGCAGAATCCACAAACCTCCTATAAAGGTGTAAATAAGAGATATTCTTAATGCAGATGTGATTTGCTGTTTTTTCATAATATTCGAGAGTTTTTTCAAGTAGTTGATTATAGACTTTTTTTAGGTTTTTTTCATAGTTAAATAATTAAACAAAAAAGCAAACCGAGCAGGTTTGCTTTAGAAGAGGCGTCGAGGGGATTTGAACCCCTGATGAGGATTTTGCAGACCCTTGCCTTACCACTTGGCCACGACGCCGTATATACAACGAGGATTGCCGACTGAACTTATTCCAATCCGCAACCCTCTATGTTTGAGCGGGCGATGGGATTCGAACCCACGACCTTCTCCTTGGCAAGGAGACGTACTACCACTGTACTACGCCCGCATGATACGGCCAAAATATCTGACCGGAGTGCCGAGACCCAGGATCGGACTGGGGACACCGCGATTTTCAGTCGCGTGCTCTACCAACTGAGCTATCTCGGCTAACGTACCTTTTTGTTAAGCGTCCGTGATTTTACACGTACTTATATAGATTGTCAAGAAAAGCATGCAAGTTTCCACCAATTCTCAATATGTGAAACTGGCGTTGCCTTCGGCAATAGAGCCGTTGGTGTGAAGTTGGTCAGGATTACTGACGCGTTTCTTGACAACTTCTCTCCGCGACATGCGGCGAGGCTTTTTAAAAGGGGGGAGTGGGGTTCGGTAAATGATGATTTTGTCATTTTAGATGGCAAAATCATCATTTACCTGACGCCACTACCGAAATGTGTTCACAAGTCCGCTTGAGCGGACTTCCACGAACTGAGGCAGGGATTTATTTCGACGAAACAAGGAATAGCAAAATACCCCAGTCTGTCAAAAAGAACAGCTACCTGCAAGCACACTGATTTCGCCCTGCGTGTTTGGCATCATATAAACGCCGGTCAGATTCGATAATATACCAGTCGTAATCATGCTCATCCGAGTTGGGGATTGCCGAAAATACACCCAGACTCAACGTGACGCAATCGCACACATCTGAGCCGACATGTGGAATGGACAGGTCGCGAACTCCTTTGCGTATCGCTTCGGCAATCCGGCAGGCTTCAGTAATATCCGTGTTTATCAGGACGATCGCGAATTCCTCTCCACCGTAACGGGCTATCAAGTCAGTGCCGCGCTGACAATGCCGCTTCAACTCCTGTGCCACTTGAACCAGACACCTATCCCCATAAATATGCCCATAGTGATCGTTGTAATTCTTGAAAAAATCAATATCTGCCATGATGAGCGCCAGCGGCTCCGCTCGGCGGCGATTATCCAAAATACCATACGTCAAATTCTCGCTAAACTTACGCCGGTTTGCCAGTCCTGTTAGGCTATCAATATGCGCCAGTTGATGGAGTTCCTGATTGACACCCCTTAACAATTCATCGGTGTGCTCTCGCTGTAACAGTAAAAAACTGCTTCCACTAATGATCATAAGAAAGTAGGTCGATAGAAAGGTCAGGTTCTGCGAAAATTCGTTGGACATCAATTTGTAATCTGCGTGCAGAAAAGCGTTTGTGCCGCGAACCAACAGGATCAAACAAGAAACAGTATAAATTATGCTAAGTGAATAGCGTAAAGTGGACTTTTTTGAATCATGTAGAAAAAAGGTCGTCACAGAAAGAAAAATAACAGCCGCGAAGGCGGACGATATGTATACATACTGATTGGGTTGTCTTGCAAATCCCCAAAAAATAAAAATAAAAACAACGATAACTATCGCATAATAAGTTTCCCATTGCTTTCTTGGCTTTTCGACAGAAATTAATGCCAAAGCCTCCAGCGCAAAACCAGCCAGGAGAAGTGAGTTCCCGACATGCGCAGAAAGCACGTCGGGAATTTTGCCTCGCATGGCAAGGAGCAGCCAGGATATGCTTTGAAACAGCTTACCCGCCAGGAATTGACGATGCGCGTGATGAGAAATAGATTCGCTCGAATAAATAGACAACAATCCAGCAGTAACGAGGTTTCCAAAAAATAGAAAAATCAAAACCGTGGTCATGTCAATCTCAAAAAAGATCATAACAGCCTCGTTGGAAAGGAATTTAGTCCGACTCGTCTTGCGCCTTAACCCCTGTTACAAAATAATAACCTTCATTCAACTCCTCCACCATTTGAGGGAGCAGCATCAGGATGTTGTCGTCATAAACCGATTTCTGCCAGAAGGACATCAACACCGCGCGGGCTTCCTCGTTGACATGGACTTTATCATCCCCATCGATCAAAAGCATGGCAACCTGATTATCCCGCTCGGTAATGGCGAAGAAATAATCGTCCCCATCTTCCTGCTTGGATTTCAAGAATTCATCTGTTTGATCCTGTAATTCATCCTCAAAAAGTGCTTTTGACATTGCGCCGTCATCGAGCAGTGCTCGGACAAGATATTTTTCTGTGGTCAATTTGCTCATGGGTTCTCCAATTTTATTTTTTGTCAGTATACAGCAAAAACAGGTGTGTCACGATGGATCACAATCACAAACAGCCATCGCCTCCCAAACATATTTGGGCTTCCTGTAACGGTCGATCACATTTTCTTCAAGAAATTGGATATCCCAGCCTTGCAGGAAGAGGCGCACGCTGTCTTCATCGAAGAACCGTTTTGTGCCTGTCCCCACGCTGTAAAAATTAGGCTCAATTTCCAAAGTAGATCCTGCGCCGTGATGACGATCATTGAGCGAGTTGAAGCGTGCCAGCAGGAGTCCATCCGCTTTGATGCAGCGCCTGATCTCAGATGCGATTTGCAGAGTCACAGCCCACGAAAAATAATGCAGGCTGAGACTGGCGATAATAACTGCCGCGCCGCCCTTCGCAACCGGAAGGGGCTTGCTGATATCCGTTTGGAGGATGTCTGCGCCTTTGGCTGATAGGGCACACTCAGCCGCGCGCTCCCGCGAAATATCCATCGCGGTCACTTTGCAGCCCGCGGCAAGCAGATCAACCGTGTCCCAGCCGCTTCCGCACCCAAGTTCGAGCACCCATCCGCCCGCCGATTTTTTCTCGATCAAATCCAACCACTTCGCCAACCACGGATCATTTCTCATGGCGGTCAGTATACGACAAAACAAACGCATCACAGGTCTGCGCGAAGGCATGGCTTGCCCATTCGGAAAGGGTGTCGTCAGAATTTTGGCGTGTTTTCGTCAAACACAAAGTACACGAATGTCACGAAGGAAAATGGGCGCAAATTTGGCGAACGCCCCCTTGGTGTACTTTGTGCCCTTCGTGTTTAATGATTTTCTAAAAAAATAACGCGCACCCATTCGGAAATTCCCCCTTGACGCATTTGCGTGACGCGCATAGAATAGCGCCCATCATGTTATCTTCTGTCCGCTTTTATTTTGCGTATTACTTTAACGGCCTCCGCTCGGTTGCCGTTGGTTGCGCTTAACTGGACAGAAAAAAATCTGTTCACGTAAAGAGCGAGACCAAACGGTCTCGCTCTTTTTTATTTTATCCTCTCGTTTCACCCCTCTCCCGTTTTCTGGGGAGAGGGGCAGGGGTGAGGGCAAGGAGCAATCAATGGCAGTCCATGGAATTCGTGGCGCAACAACTGTATCGGCAGATGAACCCGATTTAATTCTCGAAGCCACGCGGGAATTACTTGAAGCAATTCTGAGTGCAAATGCGAGCATGAAGCCCGAGGACGTGGGCAGTGCGCTCTTCACCGTGACCGATGATCTCGCGTCCACCTTCCCCGCGCAGGCGGCGCGCCAAATGGGCTGGGGACTCGTCCCGATGATGTGCGCGCGAGAAATCCCAGTCCCAGGCAGTTTGCGAAAGGTTATTCGTGTACTTGTTCATTGGAATACGGATATACCGCAAAATAAAATCACACACGTCTATTTGCGAGAAGCGGTCAAACTAAGACCCGACTTGGTCGCCGCGCAGTGAGGAATTAATTATCAATAGGCTCTATCCGTTTTCATCCGTGAATCCGTGACAGAGTCCGCTTATAAGGAGAAATTCACCATGATGATCGTAATGAAATCAAATGCAACGCCGCAGCAAACCGAAGCGGTGATCGCGCAAATCAAAGAAATGGGACTTGCCGTCCACCTCTCGCAGGGTGTCGAAGCGACGATCATCGGCGCGATTGGCGAGACACATAATATTCCGACCGAACGCTTTGAAAGTTTCGACGGTGTGGAACTTGTTCAGCGCATTACCCAGCCGTACAAACTTGCCTCGCGCCAATTCCATCCTGAAGATTCGATCATCCCAGTGGACGGCTTCGCCGTTGGCGGGAACGAGATCGCGGTCATCGCGGGACCCTGCTCGGTCGAGAGTCGCTCGCAGATCATCGAAACAGCCATCGCCGTGAAAGAGGCGGGCGCGTGCGCTTTGCGCGGGGGCGTGTTCAAGCCGCGCACATCGCCCTACGCATTCCAGGGACTCGGCGAGGAAGGTTTGGAACTGCTCGCCGAAGCCCGCGAGAAAACGGGACTGCCTATCGTGGTGGAAATCATGTCGCAGGTTCAACTGGATATGATGTTGAAATACGTGGATGTGTTTCAGGTGGGCGCGCGCAACATGCAGAACTTCAACCTGCTGCGCGCCCTCGGCGAGACTCGCACTCCCGTTCTGCTCAAGCGCGGACTTTCCGCCTCGGTCGAGGAATTGCTGATGTCTGCTGAATATATTTTGGCGGGCGGCAATCAACGGGTGATGTTGTGCGAGCGCGGCATCCGCACCTTTGAAACCTCCACCCG
>CAMCQT010000039.1 GCA_945877125.1 Candidatus Brevifilum fermentans
TGAATGAGTATTTCAAAACGCACCGGCGGCAGTTGCGCGATTATCTGTTTGGATATTTTCATGTTGTTGCGAAATGGCTCGCGCCCGTAGCTCCGCTGGCAAATGCTTTCATGCAAATGAATTGGTCGCGGAAGTTGATCGCGCGTGTGACTGGAATTACAGAGCACAGACCTTTCCCCGTATTTGCCACCCGTAAATTACTCAATCGTAGGTCACGCTTGCAGCGTGACAACGCCCACGAAAAAAAAGTCATCTTTTTATCGGATGTATTTTCGCGCTATCTCGAACCCGAAGTGGAGCAAGCCGCCTTTGACATTTTACACGCGGCAGGTTATGACGTGCTGGTTCTGCCAATGATCGGCGCGGGAACGTCGCTGCTTTCGAAGGGCTTTATTGATGCCGCGCGCAAGCATGCCGAAAAAGTTTTAGATGAGATAAATGCCCTCGACCCAGAATCAGCTTTGAGCGTGGTTGGATGCGAGCCGCCCGAGGTGTATTGTCTCAAGCATGAATATGTCGCGTTAATGCCGGAACGCCGCGCCGAAATCGAATCGATCAAAAAACGAACCTGGGTTTTGGACGAATTTATCTTGCGCGTAGCCGCTCTGGAGTCAGATAGCTTGCTGTTCGATGTGTTGGCAAAAAATCAGGAGCAAGCTCCGGCGCTTCGAAAGAAGATCACGTTTCACCCGCATTGCCACCAGCGCGCCGAGGGACTCGCTGACGATGGCTTGCCGACCGGCACCGCAGCCACAGTGGAGATGCTGCGCGCCTTCGGCTTTGACGTGGATGTGATCGACTCTGGTTGCTGCGGCATGGCGGGTACGTTTGGCTATGATGCGGAACATTACGAGCTATCGATGCAGGTGGGGGAGTTGAAGCTGCTGCCACAGATCAGGGAATTGAAAATTGGGAATGGGGAATTGGCATCTTCGGGTTCGGCTTGCAGGTTGCAGATCAAGCAGGGCGCGGGTGTGGATGCGGCGCATCCGCTGGTGATGGTGGCGGGGTGCTTGAATTCGAAAAATTAAGTAACTGATGTTACGCACCCTCATCCCCAACCCTTCCCCCGAAGGGGAAGGGAGTCCCCTCTCCCGTTGGGAGAGGGCTAGGGTGAGGGAAAATTCAAATTTTTGAGCACCCGCCTTGTTCTATTATTTCATCCAGCTTTTTAGTATTTCCCGCACCGAGCGTCTCATTTCCACCGAGAAGTCTGCACTGAATTTTCGCAAATAGATGGCTTGACCAACATTGTTGATCCCTTCCATAGACTTGCCTTTGGGCAACTGACTTTGACGTTCGGCAAACATTTCGTCAAATTCGTGCCTGCCAAGCTGACGGTATTGGTTCTCAAAGACGATGAACTTTTTATCAAAGCGCGTGGAGTATTCCCGTTGTTTTTGCTGTTGGGTCGGATAGCCAAAGACAACCATGCCAATTGGAAAGACGTACTGCGGCAAATGAAGCAATTCCTTGTGCGTCTCATATTGCTCCATAATATCGCCGATGTAACACGAACCCAGCCCAAATGACTCAGCGGCGATGACTGCGTTCTGGGCGGCGATCAATGCGTCGCTACAGGCGAGGAAGAGGTCAGCTTCCTCTGGCTTTTGCGTGGATGTCTTTTGCTGTGCGCAGATTTCCTCCACGCCTGAGGCGATGAAATAATCGTACCAACGCTGGTAATCGGCGAGGAACACCCAAACCATCGGCGCCCGTGCAATAAACGGCTGGTTATCACAGCTGACCGCCAGGCGATCTTTGATCTTTTGGTCTGTCACATCCACGATGGAGTAAAGCATCAAATTCCCTGCAGTGGGCGCGCGCAATGTAGCTTTTAGAATCTCAGCCCGCACTTCGGCGCTGATCGCTTTTCTTCATACGCCCGCACTGACCTGCGCTTCAACAACACATCCATGACCTGATTCATATTCCGCTCCATTTTTATTTGAATTTACTTTTATTTTACAACTGATCCTTCTGGCTGTCGTGGAACTGGGTTTCGTCTTTGGTTACTAAAAATCCCCGTGTTGTGGCGGCTTGTGGCAATATCTTTGGATGGATGCTAAAATGCATCAACAGGTAAATACATTCAGGAGCATAAAATGACCGACGAAACAAAACAGAATGAATATTTGTACAAGATGTCCGGGACTTGCCGAGGTGCAGAAGAATGTAAATGCGCTGTACCGCCTTGAGGAATTGGAGGGTTATATTGGCAGAAAAGATTCTCCGATCGAATATATTCAGGCGGCGCTGATGCCCCTGGTTGTACAGGTGAACGACTTTCAGGATTATGCTGAGACGGTGACCAATCGCATGGAATTGGATTTGCAGGAAATGGACATCTACGCCATGTTGGACGGTGTAATGAGCATTGCCGACCAGTTGGTGGAAGATAAGTCTGGTGTCACCGTTGAAGAAGAGATTGCCGAAAATTTACCATCCATCGATGCGGACGCGACTCGTCTTTCACAAGCCTTGTTGAATTTGATCCACAACGCAATCAAATTCACCGATAAGGGACAGATCACCATTCGTATTTCACGTGAGCCGAATAATATTTTGTTTGAAGTCCACGATACGGGAATTGGCATTGCCGAAGAAAATCAGGAGTTGATCTTCGAGCCGTTTGAAACCATCCTCGAGGATAAAAAGGATCCACGTCTTGGTTTTGGCATTGGATTAAAGATCGTGGAGCATATCATTGACTTGCACGACGGCGAGACATGGTTCGAGAGTAAAGCCGGTGTGGGGAGTTCGTTCTTTTTTACGATACCAGTTTAATGGGAACGAATAATAGACCTCTTGCAAAAGTCCATTTTGCCACAGAGGTCACAGAGAAAAAAAGAGTTTTAAGAGGTTTTCCTCAAAGGTCTCTGTGTACTCTGTGGCTACTTATGCAAGACGACAAATATAAAAGTCCCCGCCAGTTGACGGGGACTTTTATATTTGTCGTCTACTTCTTGTGCTTATTCAACAAAAAGACTGTTGCTTAACCATAATGCAGCCAAAAGATAATGATCTGATTCGGGTTTTGTTTTTTGTGCGGCGAGCTCAGTTGCCAATTTGTCGAACTCCGGAGTGTCTTCACCCTGGACAAAGCCTTGACGCGCTTCGTGCCAGTCCCATTTTTCAGGTATGAGAATGTTTGCTTCCCGCGCCGCGTTTGCGAGAGACTCAATGATCTCATGTTGTTTTTCAGCCCACAAACAGATGATGGCTGTGGCGAGTTGATCGTTGATTTTGAATTCTTTAATAGCCTGCATTTTTGCCATGTGCGGCGGAATACTTTGGAATGACCGAAATCCATTCATGTGGATCGTCTTCTTGAAAATATCCAATGCAAATTTATTTAATTCTGCAGAAGCCTTTGGGTAGTAACTTAGCGCATCCGCAACGACCAGTTGACGATACCCGTCATCCATCATTTCATTGACTGCAACCCATTGAAGTACATTTGTTTCTGTCATATATTTCTCCTTTTACATTTCATATAATTTTTTTCGTTCTTTCATCAATTGCGGATTCAATTTTGAGGGAGGAAAGACTCATTCCTCCCAAACCGAATGATAGGCTCCAATGGATTCAAAATATTGCACCATGCGCTGATAAAACCCGTGACTTGTGATCGTGGCGCTGTCGCCTATGACAATCAACTTGCGGCGGGCGCGGGTGAGAGCCACGTTCATGCGGCGTGTATCTGCCAGAAAGCCGACTTCGCCTTCGCGATTCGAGCGGACTAGGCTGACGATGACGGCTTCTTTTTCGCGGCCTTGAAACCCGTCCACGCTGTCTATTTCAATTTCAGATTCGCCCAGCATTTCACGCAGCAAGCGGACTTGCGCTGAGTAGGGGCTGATGACGGCGATCATGTTTGGAGATACTCCAGACTCAATTAATGCGTTCACTTTTTTGATGACCAGTTCCGCTTCGAGTGGATTGAAGCGGCTATCTCCATTGGGTTCCTGTTCTTCGTCGTAACTTGCGCCTGCGGTGTCGATGAAGTCTACGGGGCAAGCTGTCAGCGGGGAAAATGTCACAGTAGGCAGATCCGCTAGCAGGGCGGCGCGGACCGATTCATCAGCTTGCAAACTGTTCTCGTAGAAGACATCCGAAGAAAAAGTCATGATGTCCGAGTGCATCCGATATTGAACGTTGAGACGGCGCGAGATGCTTGTGCCGATGGTTGAAAGCAGGCGCTCCATCAGGCTGATGTCAAAACCCTCTTTGGCGGCTTCGGTTGAAATGACGGTCGGCGGCAGTTGAAAGTGATCGCCTGCCAGCACGAGCCGGTTTGCATATTGAAGCGGAATCCACGCGGCAGGTTCGGTGCTCTGGCTGGCTTCGTCCATGACGCACCAATCAAAAATGCGCCCGTTCAAAATTTCAGCATCCAACCCAGTGGACGTGGCGCACACGATGCGCGCCGAATTCAATACGCGTTCCACCACGCCTTCTTCGATCTTGCGTGCCTCGCGCAGCATGTCTTTGGCTTCCTGACGAATTGCCTCGCGTGCGCCGGGTTCAGGTTTTGCGCGCGTGTATTTAAAAGACGAGTTTTTCAAGGCGTGCGCGTCGCGCGTGAGTTTGCGCGCAATTTTGAAATCGGGATGTTTCTCGACCAACAGATCGAGCGTGTGTTCGCGCAGCTCTGGCGACACGCGCGCGGGATGCCCAAGGCGGATGACGTTCTCGCCCGCGTCGAGCAGGCGCTCAAGCATGTTATCCACGGCCAGGTTGCTGGCCGCCACCGCCAACACGCTTTGCCCGCTGCCTGTGATTTGGCGCATCAACTCAACCAGCGTGGTGGTTTTTCCCGTGCCGGGCGGCCCATGGATAATGGCAACATCATCGGCGCTCAACGCGAACGCAACGGCCTGATTTTGTGAATCATTTAAGTTTTGATTTAATGCCTGATGGGTTTCAACTTTTTCAAATAAAGCAGGTTGCTTCGCGAGCAGTACATCTCTCAGCATGGCCAGACGAGATGATTTCGCATCGCGTGCCTTGTCCATTGCTTGACGTTGACGCTGGCGGCCTGTCTCGTCTGTTGAACGGTCCAGCCTAAACGTTGAGCTGGATGCGTCTGCCTCTGGCCATTGATTGAACGCCACCTGAATGCTGTCCCGCTGCGCGCGGCTGACAATTCCGCGCCAGCCTTCTGAATCAGCGTTGCCTTCCTCCGAAAGAATCACAGGACTACCCGTCCGCAGGCGGTTCCACGGCAGGGATAAATTTTGGTTACGCTTGCCGAAGGTCAGCAGGACGCGCCCGCCCAGCCCTGCATCTTCGTCACGAATCACGAGATGGATCAGGCTGTTCCCCAGGGCTTCCGCTTCGGCTGGTGTGCGCCGCTCAAACTCGCGCAAAGTCTCGAGTTTTTCGGCTTCCGCTTCCATATCCAGCAGACGAGCCAGGCGCGCAAAGTGTTCTTCGGGTCGTGGGTTGATCGCAGGCATGAGGAAGTCATTTTAACATTCTTTCTCATGAATAATGTCGTTGCGTGGAAGGCATTTGTTATTTCCCACAAAGCAACCTCATGAAAATTATGGGATTGCTTCGTCGGCAAAAAGTGGATACTCCTCTCAATGATAGGTTGATTTTATGAGGTAAACCAACAGTATCTTTTGAATAACCATGCGAGGAAATTAGCTAGTAAAAGGGTTCGCCCTTCTTCAATCTTACTTACAAATGTGTTGTAGATAAATAATGCTCCTGTAAACTACGATAGCTCAATTCTTTCTTTCGCAGCGCCTGAATGGCCGACACTGCCGCTGTACCTGCGGATAGTGTGGTCAGCAGCGGTACATTCATCGCAATTGCCGCCGCGCGGATTTTTACTCCGTCTGAATGAGCGTGTGTGCCAAGCGGCGTGTTGAGAATTAATTGCACCCTGCCGCTTTTGATCAAATCCACAATCGTGTTTGAGCCTTCAACAATTTTATGAATTGATTCAACGGGCAAGCCGACTTTGCTGAAAAATTCCGCGGTGCCTGGCGTGGCATACAATTTAAATCCCATGCGATGCAGATCGCGTGCCACTTTTAATCCCGCGCTTTTATCGTAATCATTGACGCTGATTAATGCCGCGCCGCTTTGAGGCAAGCCAATGCCCGTGGCGATTTGCGATTTGGCAAAGGCGTGGCCGAAGTGCGAAGCATGTCCCATCACCTCGCCCGTCGAGTGCATTTCGGGTCCGAGCAAAATGCTGGAACCCGGCAACTTTTTGAAAGGCAGCACTGCTTCTTTAACAAAAAAACCATCCACGCGCGGCTCTTCAAGTACGCCCAATTCCTTCAATGTTTTTCCTGCCATCACCTGTGCGGCAACGTACGCCAGATTTAATCCAGTGGCTTTGCTGGCGTATGGCACAGTCCGCGAAGCCCGCGGATTAACTTCCAGCACGCAGACCACTTCATCTTTCAACGCAAATTGCACATTCATCAATCCGCGCACGCCGAGTGCGAGTCCCAATTGCTCGGTGTACTCGCGCATGATTCCCAAATGATACGCGCTGACTTTATACGGTGGCAGAACACAAGCCGCGTCGCCCGAATGCACGCCTGCTTCTTCGATATGCTGCATGATCGCCCCGATCACAACTCGCTCGCCATCGCATAATGCGTCCACATCAATTTCGAAAGCGTCTTCCATAAATTTATCGATCAAGATCGGCTGACCCGGCGCAGCTTCGATTGCATTTTGGATGAACTCCGCCAGCCGACTTTCTTCTTCGACGAGAGCCATTGCCCGCCCGCCCAACACAAAGGACGGACGCACGAGAACAGGATACCCGATAGCTGTTGCGGCTACCTGAGCCTCTTCCAGCGAACGGGCGATTCCATTTTCCGGCTGGGGGATATCCAACTTGTGAAGCAGTTTTGCAAATTCTTCGCGGTCTTCTGATAACTGAATGGCGTGCGGTGATGTGCCTAAAATTTTGACGCCCGCTGCTTCAAGCCCCGCCGCCAAGTTGAGCGGAGTCTGCCCGCCGAATTGCACGATGACGCCGACAGGTTTTTCAAGGTCAATCACGTTGAGGACGTGTTCCAAAGTCAGTGGCTCGAAATACAAACGGTCTGCGGTGTCGTAATCTGTTGAGACGGTTTCGGGATTGCAGTTGTACATGATGGTTTCATAGCCCATCTTCGACAATGCAAAAGCCGCCTGGCAACAGCAGTAATCAAACTCAATTCCCTGCCCAATGCGGTTGGGTCCGCCGCCGAGGATTAAGATTTTCTGTTTATCCGTCGGGCGCGACTCGTCTTCCATTTCGTAGGCGCTGTATAAATATGGAGTCTGTGATTCAAATTCTGCGGCGCAGGTGTCCACACGCTGGAAGGTGGGGAGGATGTTGAGTTGCTTGCGCAACTCTCTAAAGGATGAATGATGAGGGATGAAGGATGAAGGCAAAATACGAGCGAGGTGTGTGTCTGCGAATCCCATTTGTTTGGCAACACGAAGAGCAGGCTTGAGTTCGGCTTCGGTTTTGCAATCTCTAATTACTAATTCCCAATTACTAATCTCCTTCATCTGTGCGAGAAACCATAAATCATACCCACAAGCTTGGGCGATTTCTTCCAGCGCCACCCTCTGCTGAATGGCGCGATACACGCGGAACAATCTATCGGCGGTGGGGACTTTCAGCGTGGACAATGTTTCGGGTTCAGTGACCAACTCACGGGTTGGACCAGAACCGTCGAGTGCATCCACGCCAATTTCGAGGGACTGAATCGCCTTGTTCAAGGCTTCGGGAAATGTCCGCCCGAGCGCCATCACCTCGCCGACAGATTTCATCTGCGGTCCGAGAGTGGGGTCAACGCCTGGGAATTTTTCAAACGCCCAGCGCGGAATTTTGACCACGACATAATCGAGCGACGGCTCAAAAGCGGCTTTGGTTTGTTTCGTGATGTCGTTGGTGATTTCGTCTAGCGTGTAGCCAACAGCAACCAGCGCAGCGAGTTTGGCGATGGGAAAGCCCGTAGCCTTCGACGCCAGTGCCGACGAACGACTGACGCGCGGATTCATTTCGATTACCACGACGCGACCCGTTTTGGGATCAACGCCGAACTGCACATTCGAGCCGCCTGTTTCCACACCGACGGCGGTCAACACGCGATGAGCAAGGTCGCGCAGATTTTGATACTCGCGATCAGTGAGCGTTTGTGCGGGTGCAACGGTAATACTGTCGCCCGTGTGAACGCCCATCGGGTCGAGATTTTCGATGGAGCAGACCACGACAAAATTATCGGCTTTGTCGCGCATCACTTCGAGTTCGTACTCCTTCCAACCGAGCACGGATTCTTCGAGCCACGCCTGACCAATTGGTGATTCAGAAATGGCACTGCGGACGGATTCTTGAAGTTGATCGGGTTCATAAACCCACGACGCGCCCGTGCCGCCCATCGCAAACGAAGCGCGGACTAAAACTGGATAGCCCGTTTGCCTAGTGATTTCTTCGGCTTCCACGAGCGAATACGCCGCGCCGCCATGTGGAATGGGGATGCCAACCCTTTGCATGGTCTCGCGGAAAAGCAGTCGGTCTTCGGCGGCTTTGATGGCGGAAAGATTTGCGCCGATGAGTTGCACGCCATATTTTTCAAGCACGCCGTTTTCGCTGAGCGCCAGCGCGAGATTAAGTCCAGTTTGCCCGCCGACGGTGGGGAGCATGGCGTCGGGTTTTTCCTGCGCGATGATGGCTTCGAGAGACTCGACTGTGAGCGGTTCGATGTAGGTCGCATCCGCAATTTCGGGGTCGGTCATAATGGTGGCGGGATTTGAGTTGACCAGCACCACGCGGTAGCCTTCGGCTTTCAATGCCTTGACTGCCTGCGTGCCAGAGTAATCAAACTCCGCGGCTTGACCGATGACGATGGCTCCAGAGCCAGGGACGAGGATGGTGTGGATGTCAGTTCGTTTCATAGTGATGGGGAAAGGATGAATGATGAAGGATGAAGGCTGAAAGAAAAAAGACAAAAGAAATTCAAGCTTCACCTTTAATAATTTTGAAAAATTCAGCAAAAATATCATGCGCGTCATGTGGACCTGGCGCAGACTCAGGATGAAACTGCACACTGAAAACGGGTTTATTTTTCATTCTCAAACCTTCAAGAGAATCATCATTCAAACTTTTATAAGTGATTTCAACTTCATCAGGATTCAAGTCGTTAGCGGTGACGCAGTAATTATGATTTTGTGCGGTGATGAGGACTTTACGCGATTGCAAATGTTGAACGGGATGATTCCCGCCATGATGACCGAATTTGAGGCGGTGTGTATCCGCGCCCAGCGCGCGCCCGATGAGTTGATGTCCGAAACAGATTCCGAAAATGGGCACGCCGCTTTTGATTAATCCGCTGACGGCTTCGACGGCGTAGGGCAAGCCCGCAGGATCGCCAGGTCCGTTGGAGAGAAAGACTCCGTCGGGTTTCATCGCAAGGACTTCAGCGGTAGTTGTGTCCGCAGGAACGACGGTCACATTTGCACCGTAGCTGGAAAGGTGGCGAAGAATATTTTCTTTAATACCAAAGTCGTAAGCAACGATACTGACCACTGATAACTGATCACTGTCCACTGCCTTTACCCACTTACGCCCCTCATCATCCGCCCAGTGATAACTCTCTTTGCAGGTCACTTCCTTCACCATGTCGCGCCCGTCGAGTCCGCTCCAGTTACGCGCCATTTGCAAGAGCACATCAGCCGATGTGCCTTTTGTCGAGAGCGCGGCTTTTTGCGTGCCGCCGTCGCGCAGTTTGCGAGTCAGCCAGCGCGTGTCCACGCCGCTGATGCCTGGAATGTTATGCTGCGCCAGCCAATCGGAAAGCGAATGCGCCGAGCGCCAATTGGAAACAACAGGACTCAACGAGCGGATGACCGCCGCTGAAACCTGTGGCTTGGCTGACTCATCATCTTCCAAATTGATCCCCACGTTGCCGATGTGCGACACGGTGAACAGCACGCCTTGTCCGCGATACGAAGGGTCGGTGAGAATTTCCTGATAGCCTGTCATGCTGGTGTTGAACACCAACTCAAACACGGCGTCGGTCTCCGCGCCGAAAGCCTGACCTTCGATCACGGTTCCATCTTCGAGCACAAGTGTCGCAAACTTCATGAATTCACCACGCGGTCTGTCAATTGGATGGCAAGCCCGATATAAGATTCTGGCGACAGATTCTTTAGTTTCTTGCGCGTTTCAACGTCCACATCAATCGCGTCCACCCAGGATTTATATTCCGCTTCGGTTAAGATGCGTCCGCGAGTTTGTTCTTTGAGCGATTCATACGCGTCAGGTTTTCCAACCGCGCGCAGGATGGTCTGTGCGCCTTCGGAGACGACTTCCCAATGGGCATTTAATTCGGCTTTGAGTTTTTCCTGGTCAGGAGCAATGCGCTTCAACCCACGCTGGAAATTGATCCAGGCGATCAGGCTGTGTCCCAGCGCCGTGCCAAACGTGCGGCGAACCGTTGAGTCTGAGAGGTCGCGTTGCAGGCGTGAGACTGTCAGCTTTTGCGCGTAATGTGTGAAGAGTGAATTGGCTACGCCGAGATTACCTTCGGCGTTTTCAAAGTCAATCGGGTTGACCTTTTGCGGCATGGTAGACGAGCCAACTTCGCCAGCGACAACCGCCTGTTTGAGAGTGCCGTCGCTGATATAACGCCAGATGTCCTGCGCGAAATCTATCAAAATGGAATTGGTCAAGCGGATGAGATCAAAGTATCGCACCCAATTATCGTATGGCAAAATTTGGGTGGTGAGCAGGTTGGGTTCAAGATCAAAACTCGAAACGAATTCTTCGCTGAATGAAATCCAGTCCACTTGCGGGGCGGCAGATTGCAAGGCGTTGAAGTTGCCGACTGCGCCCGTCAGCTTGGCTTCAAATCGGAAGGCGGATATTTCGGCGTGAGTCTTTTTGAGGCGTGCAATGAAAACGGCGAATTCCTTGCCAAGCGTGGTGGGGACTGCAAATTGTCCGTGTGTGCGGGCGAGCATGGGAACGGAGCGGGAACGGATGGCGAAGTTGGAGAGATTGGTAATTAGTAATTGGAGATTGGGGAGAATAATCTTGTCCCTTGATTCTTTCAAAGCGATGGCTTGACCAAGGCTGTTGGTGTCTTCGGAGGTTAATCCAAAATGAATCCACGGGAGCAGGTCTTCGAGTGACGTGCCTTGCAGTTTTTCCTGCAAAAAATATTCGATGGCTTTGACATCGTGACGTGTCTTGCGTTCGTATTCCATAATCGATTCTGCGTCAGCGGAGGAAAAATTTTCTTTGATGGATTCGAGCTGGGCAGACTCGGAGTCGCTCAAGGGGCGGAAAATGCCTGTTTTGGAAAGAGCAGCTAAAAAGTTAAGCTCGACGCGGACTCTATCGCGTAGAAAAGCGAACTCGGAGAAGAATCCGCTGAGGGGGGCGGTGGCTTCGGCGTAGCGTCCATCCAGTGGCGAAATGGCGTGGAGTGTATCAGTCATGGTTGAGGTGTCCTGCGATCGTGGCGTCATAATGCGCGGTGGCTTGAAAGCCTTTGATGGCTAACTTCTTGCGGGTGGCGAAGGGAATCTCGCCGCTTTGAAGCGCGGATAAGATGGCGGTGTAATCGGCGGGGTCGCAAACGAGGGTGACGCGCTCGTGGTTTTTTGCCGCGGCGCGAATCAACGTGACGCCGCCGATGTCGATGTTTTCGATGACTTCTTCGTAGGTGACATTTGGCTTGGCGATGGTGGCTTCGAAGGGATACAGATTTACGGCGACGAGGTCGATGTAATCCCAGCCGAGGTCGAGAAGTTCCTTGTGATCGGCGTCGGTTGGGCGGGCGAGTAATCCGCCGTGGATGGCGGGGTGCAGGGTTTTGACTCTGCCGCCAAGAATTTCTGGCGACTGGGTGTAATCGGCAACTTCGGTGACGGTGATTCCTTTTTCGCGCAGAAGTTTGGCGGTGCCGCCTGAGGCGAGCAGAGTCCAGCCGAGGGAGCTGAGACCTTGGGCGAATTCGATGATTCCAGTTTTGTCGTGGACGGAGAGAATGGCAATGGGCATGAGATGAGTTCCTTTTGTAAACGGACTTTATAACGGACTCACGGACGGCAACGGATTTTGTCTGTGAGTAGATCTTTTATGGTTTGGACGAGGATGCGATGTTCTGTTTCGTGAATGCGGGCTTCGAGAGATTCTAGTGTGTCGGTTGGGTGAATTGGGACAAGTTCTGTTGCGAGTACGGGACCGTTGTCTACGCCTTCGTCTGGGACGAGGTGAACCATGATGCCTGTGTGATTTATTTCGCCAAGTTGATGGGCTGCGAATGCACGTTCGATGGCGTGGGTGCCAGGGAAGGTATTTGGCAGGGCGGGGTGCAAGTTGATGACGCGGTTTGGAAAATGTTCGAGAAAGGCAGAGGTCAGCAGGCGCATCCAGCCAGCGAGGATGATGTAGTTGGGTTGTTTGGCGGTTATGTAGTTGGCAAGGCGGGCGTCGTAGTCGCGGCGGGATTCGTTTTCAAGTTTAGCAAAATGGATGGCTTCAACGCCTGCATTTTGTGCGCGCGTCAATCCGTGGGCATCCGCTTTGTTGGAGATGACGGAGATGACGGATGCAGGAAGTTCATCAGATTTACAAGCATCGAGAATAGCTTGCAGGTTGGAGCCATTGCCAGAGATGAGGACGACGAGGCGGGGAAGAGAGGTCATCAGTAATCAGTTATCAGTTTAGTGATGGAAGAGGCGCACGCCTGAGAATATCATAGTCATGCCGTATTCGTTTGCGGCTTGGATGACGATGTCGTCGCGGGTGGAGCCGCCTGGTTCCAAAACATATTTGACTCCGCTGGCGGCGGCGCGGTCAATGCTGTCGCGGAAGGGGAAGAAGGCGTCGGAGCCGAGGGTCACAGAATTTAGCTTGGAGAGCCACTGCTGCTTTTCGTCGAGAGTCAACTGTCGGGGAGTATGATCGAAGATGTTGCTCCAGTCTGCTTTTTCGTTGGGAGTCACATCGTCGCGCAGAAATTGGTCAATGGCGTTATCGCGGTCGGGGCGTTTGATGGCTGACCTGAACGGGAGTTCCAAAATGGCGGGATGCTGGCGCAAGAACCACAAATCCGCTTTTTGACCCGCGAGGCGCACGCAATGAATACGCGATTGCTGTCCCGCGCCGACGCCGATGGCTTGACCATCGGCAACGAAACAAACGGAATTGGACTGGGTGTACTTGAGCGTGATCCATGCGATGGTGAGATCGCGGATGGCAGGCGCGGGCAGGTCTTTCTTTGTGGTGACGATGTTGGTGAAATCGGATGGCGTGACGAGACGGTCGTGGCGGCGCTGTTCAAAGCGGACGCCAAAGACTTCGCGAACTTCCTGAATGGATGATGGCTCGTACGACGGGTCAATTTGCACGACTGCATATTTGCCCTGCTTTTTGTTTTTGAGAATTTCCAACGCGGCGGGTTCGTAGGCGGGCGCGATGACTCCGTCGGAGACCTCGCGAGCAATTAACTTCGCTGTTGAGACATCAACGGTGTCGGATAGCGCAATGAAATCGCCGAAGGAACACAGGCGATCAGCTCCACGGGCACGGGCGTAGGCTGTGGCAAGCGGAGAGAGTTCGAGGTCATCGACGAAATAGGCTTTCTTGAGCGCATCCGATAACGGGTTGGCAACGGCAACGCCCGCTGGACTGACATGCTTGAATGACGCGGCGGCGGGCAAGTTGAGTGCGGCTTTGAGTTCGCGCACAAGCTGCCATGAGTTGAGGGCATCGAGTAAATTAATGTAGCCAGGCGCGCCGTTTAGAACGGTGATGGGGAGGTCAGCATCAGATGGCATGAAGACGCGCGCGGGCCCTTGCTGGGGGTTGGCGCCGTAGCGCAGGGGGAGGGAAGATGGCATGGAGGAGTTCCTTTGTAAACGGACTTTGTAACGGATTCACGGATGAGAACAGATTTTGTAAACGGACTTTATAACGGATTCACGGATGAGAACGGACTTTGTAAACGGACTTTGTAACGGATTCACGGATGAAAACGGATTTTGTAAACGGACTTACGAATGGGAACGGGTTAGGTGATTAGGCGGACTTTCTTTTCGCCGCTGACGAGTTCTCCAATGATGAAGGTTTGTTCTGGGATGAGTTTTTGGATTTCGGCGGATTTGGTTTTGTCTACAATGGCGATCATGCCGATGCCCATGTTGAAGACGCGGTACATTTCGTCGGCGGCGATGTGCCCTTCGGACTGAATCAATTTCCAGAGTGGAGGGGGCGTCCATGAGTCAATTTTTATTTTTGCATCCAAGTCATCTGGCAAAATGCGCGGGATGTTTTCAATAAATCCGCCGCCCGTGATGTGAGCAAGGGCTTTGATATTTGAGAGCACGGAATGGAGAACTGAAAAATAGGAACGATGTGGGGCAAGCAGAGCGTCTGCGAGTGAACAGCCAAGTTCAGGAATAACAGATTCGAGCGGCATATCCAAAAAGACTTTGCGGATCAATGAATAGCCGTTCGTGTGGGGTCCTGAGGATGTGAGACCGATGAGCACGTCGCCTGCCTGTAAATTCCTGCGCGGCAGAACATCCTCGCGCTCCACCACGCCGATAATTGTCCCAGCCAAGTCAAATTCGTTTGGCTGATAGACACCTGGCATTTCAGCAGTCTCGCCGCCGAGCAGTGCCATGCCCGCTTCTTTGCACGCCTCTGCAATGCCTGTCACTACTTCGGCAGTTTGTTCGGGATTTAATTTGGACGTGGCGAAATAGTCCATAAAAAATAGTGGACGCGCACCCTGCACCAAAATATCGTTGATGCAGTGATTGACGATGTCATGCCCGATGCCGCGATAGCGCCCAGTGGATGCGGCAAGTTTTACCTTTGTGCCAACTCCGTCTGTTGAAGCAACCAATACGGGCGACTTCATTTCTTTCAAAACGGATGCATCGAATAATCCGCCAAAGGAACCGATGCCTGCTAAAACAGATGGGGTGTACATGGATTTGACGGCAGACTTCATTAAGTCAACAGTGCGGTTGCCTGCGTTAATGTCAACGCCAGACATGCTGTAAGCGGACTCTGTCACGGAATCACGGATTGGAGCGGACACATCAACGGACTCTGTCACAGAATCACGGACTGGAGCGGACGAAAGGGTAGAGGGTTGATTAGCAAGATCACTTATGACAGAAAAGCGGATTGGTTGGCTGGCTGACAATGCATCTTCGAGTGGAAGTGTTGTACCGGGCAGAGTCCAGATCACACGGTATAAATACTTTTGCCAATCTTGCATGTTGATAGGACGCAGGATACGTTTGAATTCAAGCGTTGATTGCCCAAAGTTATATAACATTCCCACGGGACTACCAGTCGCAGCAAGATAAACAAGTACCTGATGAAGTTCATGGTCGGTGAGGTCATGGCTTAATGCCTTGCATTCCACGACCAGGGAATTCTCAATCCACAAATCAAGGTAGAGATAGCCCACCATCGAATCATTGATCCAAACTTCGACGCGTTGTTCCATTTCTGTTCGCAGTCCCGCCGCACGACATAGTTCGACGAGCCGACGTTGATAAAACTCCTCTTTATGCCCCGACTTCAATTCGCGCATCACCTGCATTGCCAACCCATTGACTTTGTATGTCAACTCGTCCAATGGTGTTTTTACCAGTCCAGTTTTTTCTTTTGCCATCATTCCTCCAACTTAACCACATCCGTTTCTATCCGTGAGTCCGTGACAGAGTCCGTTTACCAATATCATTTCTATACTGCATACCTTCAAATGAAACTTTTTCAATATTAGCATACACATCTCGAATTGCAACACCAATCTCGTTTGCCCACGTTGTTAATCCAAACACGCGCCCGCCCGCAGTAATGATGTTTCCGTTACTATCCGTTTTTGTGCCTGCATAAAAACAAACCACGTTCTCTGGAAGTTCTGAAAACTCAACTTTCTTTCCGCTTTCGGACTTTTCTGGATACCCTTTGCTTGCCAGCACTACACAAACGGCTGCGCCATCTTTCCAGCGGATATCTACGTCTGCCAAATTCCCATTCACGCAAGCATCGACAACATCAAGCAAATCTGTTTCCAGCAATGGAAGCACGACCTGCGTTTCAGGGTCGCCAAAGCGGCAGTTGAATTCCAGGACGCTGAGTCCGCTCTTCGTTAAGATAAGACCCGCGTAGAGAACGCCAACGAATGGATTTCCTTCCATCCGCATTCCATCAATCGCAGGCTTCAAAACAGATTCGATTGCTTCGGTCATCATCTCTGCTGTGAAGATGGGTGCGGGCGCATACGCTCCCATGCCGCCTGTGTTCGGACCCTGGTCATCATCCAGCAAACGCTTGTGATCTTGCGCGGGCAGCATCGGCATAACGGATGTCCCGTCTGTGAAGGACATCAACGAAACTTCCTGACCGCTCAAGCGTTCTTCGATGACCACCTCAAGCCCTGCATCGCCAAAAGTTTTTTCGATAAAAATATTTTCAAGCGTGGTCTTCGCTTTCTCAAACGTATCAGGCAAAATCACGCCCTTGCCCGCCGCCAAACCAGACGCCTTAATTACAACTGGGTAATCAACAGATTTCAAATATCGGATGGCTTCATCCAGTTGAGTGAATGTGGCATAGCGTGCGGTTGGGATATGATGCCGTGCCATAAAATCTTTTGAAAATACCTTCGACGACTCAATCTGCGCCGCAGCCTGCTTCGGACCAAAACAGCGGATGCCACTCTCGAAGAGCGAATCTACCAGCCCCGCCGCGAGCGGAATTTCTGGACCAACAATTACCAGATCAATCCGTTCATCCATGCAAAAACGAATAACGTCTGCATGGTTGTCTGTGTCGATGGGTACATTTTCACCGCAGGTCATTGTCCCTGGGTTGCCAGGCGCAATAAAAAGTTTACTCAACCGTGGAGACTGCGCCACCTTCCATGCCAGCGCGTGCTCGCGTCCGCCTGAACCAATGATCAAAACATTCATAAATACAACCTCATTCACAAAGTTTACACACCCAAACCTCTCCGTTCCCATCCGTGAATCCGTGACAGAGTCCGTTTATAAACTATTTCGTCACCCTTTCAAATCCAGTTTTTACATTCGATAAATCAACAGAGATCGGATATTGCCCCGTAAAACAAGCCTGACAAAAACCGTCGGTTCGTTTGAGCGCGCGCATCATGCCTTCAACAGATAAATAATACAAGTTGTCCGCGTCAACATAATCACGAATTTCATCTACAGACCTTTTGTGTGCGATCAAGTCGTCATGCTTGCCCATGTCCACGCCCATAAAACAGGGATGCGCAATCGGTGGACAGGTGATTGCCACATGCACTTCCTTTGCGCCAGCGTTTCTCAGTAGTTTGACCAACGGGCCCGTTGTGTTGCCGCGCACAATGCTGTCGTCAATCATCATCACACGCTTGTCGCGGATATTTTCATTGATTACATTGAACTTCAACGCCACACCGCGCTTGCGAAGCGAATCTGTCGGCTCGATAAACGTCCGTCCAACGTAGCGATTTTTGATAAAGCCATCGTTGTACGGAATCCCGCTCACATGCGAAAAACCAATTGCCGCAGGCACAGAAGAATCAGGCACAGGAATCACCACATCCGCCATCCGCTCGAATCCGTTTACATCCGTGATTCCGTGAAAGAGTCCGTTTGCAACCTCCCACGCCAATTCCTCGCCCAATCTTTGTCTCACATGATGGACGTTAATCCCATCCCAGGTCTGGTCGGGACGCGCAAAGTAAATATGTTCGAAAACACACATCGACGAAGGCTCTACGGGCGCAACCGCCTGCATCACTTTGAGCGCACTGTTGGAAAGCGACACAACTTCCCCAGGCTTCACATCACGAATGGTTTCACAGCCCAGTGTTTGCAAAGCGCCTGTTTCAGATGCCACCGCATGACCGCCGCTCGGCAGCAACCCAATACATAGCGGACGGAATCCCCAAGGATCGCGCACAGCATAAACACAGTCACGCGTCAGGATCACCACCGAATACGCGCCAATCCATTTCTTCATGGCATGTTTGATGCGCTCCTCCCATGTCCCTTCGCTGTTGCGCGCCAGCATCATCGTCATCACCTCGGTATCCGACGACGACGAAAACCCAACACCTTGTCCCATCAATTCATTTCGCAGTTCTGCCGAGTTGATCAAGTTGCCGTTGTGTGCCAACGCCAGCGGACCATGAATCGTCTCGATCATAAACGGTTGCGCATTTCGCAGCGACGACGAACCCGTCGTCGAATAGCGCGTATGTCCAATCGCATAATGACCTTTCAAATCCACCATCGCATTGGGCGTGAACACCTGCGAGACCAATCCCACGCCCTTGTGAATAGACATTATCTGCCCATCTGCCACCGCCATGCCCGCCGCTTCCTGTCCGCGATGTTGCAAGGCGTACAGCCCAAAGAAGGTCATGCGCGCCACATCTTCATTCGGCGCAAAAATTCCGATCACACCACATTCTTCATGCGGATGATCATCCTCCAGCCCAAAATTAATTTGACTATCGGACACTGGCGTCGTCCGCAATGATTTTCTCCGCCGCCCGCTTCTGACTCGCCTTGACCTGTCCCCGCACTTCGGCATTCGCTACCCCGAAAATTTTTGCCGCCAATAACGCCGCATTGAACGGTTCCAGCGCTACCGCAGGCGCAATCCCCGAAGGCATCCGCAGCGACGAATAAATATCCGCTCCCCCGAACGAATCAGAAGGCGGCGGGCACGCGATGACTGGCGCGCTCACGGAGCCATCTGTAAATCCGCTCAATGCATTGCTGCGCCCTGCCACAGTGATATAAACCTTGGGTCGCCCATCCGCCTCATATTCATTCAAAACCGAAAGCGCGTGTTCAGGCGTCTTGTGCGCGGATGCAATCCGCAAAACGGATTCAAGACCGAACCCCTTGCAGGCATCTGCTATTTTTGCGCAGTGCTCCAAATCTGCTCTGGAACCCATCAAAATAACAACCAATGGTTTCGACATTATGAAATAACTCCTGCGTTGTTCAAGTTGATAGGCAATCTTTCCTGAATCGGATAACTTCCCGCTTCAAAGATATTTCCCGTCAACATCTCATAAATCTGAATATAACGTTCGCTAGCCGATACCCACAGATCATCAGGCATGGACGGAACTTCACCATCGCCGCGATAGCCTTTCTCGGCATACGCAATGCGGACAAATTCCTTGTCGAAATTATCAGGGTCTTCTCCAGCGGAAAAACGCGCAGCATACGAATCCGCGTTCCAAAAACGAGATGAGTCTGGCGTGTGAACTTCATCAATCAGCATCACGCTGCCATCTGCCGCAAGACCAAATTCATATTTGGTGTCAACGAGGATCAGTCCCGCCTTGCTTGCGATTTCCTGTCCGCTCTTGAAGATGGCTAGGGCGGCGGTTTGAACCTGCTCCCACGTGTTTGTGTCGAGTAAACCTTTTTGGACAACCTCGGCGCAGGTCAGGCGTTCATCGCGACCTGTCGCACCGCCTTTGGTGGTTGGCGTGATGATCGGTTCAGGCAATAGTGCGTTTTTTAGCAATCCCTCTGGAAATTGATAGCCATAAATATTCCGTTCCCCCAATGAGTAGCGATACCACAGTGCTGTGGATGTCACGCCTGTGATGTATCCGCGCACGATCACTTCCACAAGGATCGGCTCCGCTGTTTTCACAACGGATGCGTTTGGGTCGGGCATGGAAATTAGGTGGTTGGGAATTAAGGCTTTTGTCTGCTCAAACCACCAGGCAGACAACTGATTGAGAACCTGCCCTTTGTATGGAACGCGCGCCAGAACACGATCAAATGCAGACAAACGGTCTGTTGTGACGATGAGTCTTTTTCCATCGGGCAGGTCGTACCAATCGCGCACCTTGCCAGTTTGCTTGCCAGAAAGCGGTAAATTTGTTTCATCCAATGCTGAAGGGATCAATTGCAATAAATCAGTTCGTGAGATCATGTTTATCCTTTGTATAAAAGATCAAAGTTGACTTGCATACTTCACGCCATTTTCAAATAGTTTCAATCCGCTGCCACTGGTTTCGCCTCGTGTGTGAAGCGGATGCTGCCACGGGTAAATATGATTTTCGGGATGGGGCATTAATCCGAGTACATTGCCTTGTGGGTTGCAAATGCCTGCGATGTCGAGAACGGAGCCGTTTGGGTTGACGGGATATTCTCCGTTAGCGGATGAGCCATCAGCGTGGATATAAGTGAGGGCGATTTGATCAAGAGATTGGAGATTGGTAATTTGTAATTGGTGATTGGTTTGGAAGTTGCCTTCGCCGTGAGCGATTGGACATTCAATTACGTCGGATAAACCCTTTGTCCAGACACATTTTTGAGAAATAGGCTTGAGGTTTACCCAGCGACATTCAAAATGCCCCTGTGCGTTGAAGGTTAATGTAACACTGTCATTGCGAGGGCGATAGCCCGAATCAATCTCATCATTCGCAGGGGATTGCTTCGTCGGGGAGAGTGCCCTCCTCGCAATGACATTATTACCTGGCAAAATACCAGACTTCACCAATGCCTGAAATCCGTTGCAAATTCCGATCACGGGTTTGCCAGAGTCAACAAAGGCGGTGATTTCATCGGCAAAGTAGGATGCCAGATCGAGGGCTAGCAGCTTGCCTGCGCCCAAGGCATCAGCGTAGGAAAAACCACCAGGAAGGACGAGCAGGTTGAAGCTGCGCAGGAGCGCGTTATTCATCCGCAGTTCATTGAGCGGGATTCCAGTCGGGTCTGCGCCTGCGAGGGTCAGAGCATCCATTACATCTAAATCGCGGTTGGAGCCGTGGGCTTGGAGGATGAGGGCTTTTGGTTTCATAGGTGGGTGGGGTTGTTGAAGGCGTGGACGAGGTCGGTAACGGATATGGAAACGGATAAACGGATGTCGAGAAACGGATGTTGCGTAACCTTGCCGATGTTTGTAAAAGGGAGGTTGGCAAATACGGCTTCAAAGGCGGATACGTTTGCGGGAGTGACTTCGACGAGCAGGCAGCCATTGACTTCGGTGACGAGGGAGGAGGGTTCGATGTTAAGTTCCATGCCAAGCCTGCCGCCGATGCACATTTCGGCAGCGGCAACTGCGAGACCGCCTTCGCTGAGGTCGTGGGCTGAGCGGATAAGTCTGCTGGTGATGGCTTTATGCAGGGCGCGATACACCTGTGGTGCGGATGTGGGCACGCTGGGAACTGATTTTTGCTCCGTTGAGAAATCACCCACGAGATAGATAAAGTTATCCGTTTCTTTCAAATCCATGGTGATGGCTGTGTTGACATCGTGAATGATGCCGATGGCTGAGATTAGCAGGGTCGGCGGGATAGCGTGGCGTTGACCATCTACGCCGAGGTATTCGTTGTTGAGCGAATCTTTGCCGCTGATGAAAGGCGTACCGAAAAATACTGATGCATCATGGCAGCCGCGACAGGCTTCAACGAGTGTGCCGAGTGTTTCGGGGCGGAGCGGGTCGCCCCAGCAAAAATTGTCGAGCACGGCAATCCGCTCGGGATCAGCGCCGACAGCGACTGCGTTGCGAATGGCTTCGTCCATCACCGACCATGCCATTTGATAGGCATCGCGTTTGCCGTATTCGGGATTGATACCGTTTGAGAGAACAATACCTTTCAGTCCTTTTGTGCCAATGGGTTTGATGACAGCGGCATCTGAGGGGGCATCCGCTTCGACACCTGTCAGTGGCTTGACGACTGTGCCTCCTTGTACTTCGTGATCGTATATGCGGATGACGTGCGCTTTGCTCGCGATGTTGGGGGAGGAGAGCAGGGCGAGTAATGTTTCTCTGACGTTGACGATGGACGATTGACGATTGACCATGTCACTGGCAACTGGTAACTGATTACTGATTACTGCTTTTAACTGTCTTTGAGGAATGCCTTCGTGCAAAAAATCGTTGTCCATGTTCACGACAACGGATTCGGCATGACGAACTACGAGGCGACCTTTGCCTGTGATTTCGCCAATGTCTGTCAGTTCGGTGTCGAAGGTGTCGCATAATGTTTGCAAGGCGGGAATATTTTTTGGTGAAACTGCCAAGACCATCCGCTCTTGTGCTTCGGAGAGCCAAATTTCCCACGGGGCGAGACCTGGATATTTTAGATGCACATGGGCTAGGTCTACGTCACAGCCGATGGTGGATGCCATCTCGCCGACAGCGGATGACAAGCCGCCTGCGCCGCAATCGGTGATGTCGTTGTAAAGTCCCAGATCACGGGCGCGGACGATAACGTCGATCAATCCTTTTTCGGTGATGGGGTCGCCAATTTGAACTGACGCGCCAGAGACTTCACCTGTTTGTGCGTCCATTGTCATGGATGAAAAAGTTGCGCCGCGCAACCCGTCGCGTCCTGTGCGACCGCCGAGTACGACGACTCTGTCGGATACCTGTGGATTTTTGCGATGCTTTCCTTTGGGCGCGATGCCCACGCATCCGCAAAAAACGAGCGGGTTGGCGGTGTAGCCTTCGTCGTACAAAATGGCGCCGTTGACGGTGGGAATGCCGATCTTGTTGCCATAGTCCTGCACGCCTGCGACAACTCCCGATTGAATGCGGCGCGGATGTAAAACTCCTTCTGGCAATAAACTGGGATCGAGATTTTGCGGACCAAAGCACAAGACGTCTGTGTTCGCTATCGGTTTTGCGCTGACTCCGATCACGTCGCGTATGACTCCGCCGACGCCTGTGTTGGCTCCGCCGAACGGTTCCACGGCTGACGGGTGGTTGTGCGTCTCTGCTTTGAACGAAATCTCGAACTCATCGTCAAAGTCAATGATGCCTGCGTTGTCTACGAAGGCAGAGATAACCCACGGCGCATTGATCTCATCCGTTGCAGATTTGAGGTAGGTTTTGATGAGACTATCAACCACAGTCTGTTGTCCATTGTCAATCGTCACTCTTGCTTTGAATGTTTTGTGAACGCAGTGTTCGCTCCAGGTTTGGGCGATGGTTTCAAATTCAACGTCTGTTGGGTCGCGTTGTTCTTTTAGAAAATAATTTTGGACGGCTTGCATCTCAGGCAAATCCAAGGCGGCGCGGCGTTCTTTGGAGAGTGCCAGTAGTTCATCTGTTGTCAGCGAGCGGATGGGAATTGTTTCCACGGTTCCGCTGGATTCAATTTCTTCGGGGAATGAAGGCGTGATCTCGCCAATGATCCAGTGTTGGATGACGTTGTTGGCGAGCAGGCTTTTGACAACGGACTCTGTCACGGATTCACGGACGGAAACGGACGAGTCGAATTGGAGGATAAAACGCTGACCGGTGGCGGCGCGGTGGACTCCGTGCAAGTTTAGCTCGTGCGCCGCACGGACAATTTGCTCGGCGACGGGGTCGGTCACGCCAGGGCGGAGGGCTACTTCCAGAATAACCGTATCAGGCTTGGGCGGAGAGAGAGGCGTCGGCAATTCCATCCAAGTGGCAGACTGAGTGACAGGGTCTGTTAAAAGTTTGAGGGACAACTTTTGCAATTCTTCCTGCAATAGTTGTCCCTCAATAAAATAGAGGTCCTGAACAATGATGCTTTGCAAGTGATGAAACCCAAGCGCGTGGGCATCTCTTAAATAGCCAGCCCTTCGCGGATCGTTGTTTTTGGTGTGAATAAGGAATTTATATGTGGGCATGGCTTTACCTGTTTGAAAAGTAGTCGCTATTCTAACTCTGCAAAGTTGTCTAGTCAACACTTTTCACTTGAAAATAGAAAATTGTACTTGCATACTACTGTATCTGCGTGATAAGTCAACGATTTTATATGACCCATTTGAGTAATTAAATATTTTTAGATAAGTACCCGTATGGGTCTGATGCTATCTTTTATCCGCTCGACCATTAGGCGATATTTGCACGGTGGGACGGGTGCGGCGCGCCATCTGAAATTGGAATTGTGGAAGCGACCACTCTTGGACTCAAATCGAAGAATTTAGAAAATTCCTTAATCTGCGGGTTGCCTGGAAGAATACCTTTGTCCGCGTTGTTCTGCTTGGACAGCAGGAAGAGCAGATGTTTGCAACTGAATAAAAAGACAGCGGACTAAAGTCCGCGCTCCATATCAATAAGAAATGACTTGTGAGACTTTTTTTTCACAAGTCATTTCTTATTGTGCCCCATTTGGGTTAGAAAATTTTCCATGTGTGTGCGTATATCATCGATTTACGTCTGCATATACTCCATTGGGGTAATGGTCACATCCTTTTGAATCCATACAATAAGAACCACAAAGATCGTTCGTATTTCTGGATGTGAGGTAGTTCATGTTTTTCGCCATAACCATATTTGTGCTGGCATACATTGCAATCGCAAGCGAAAAATTCCCGCGTCATTGGGTGGCACTGTTGGGCGGCTCCCTGCTGATTTTATTTGGCGTGATCAGTCCCTCGGAAGCGCTGGCGTATATTAGTTGGGAAACGCTCGGACTGGTGGCTGGAATGTTTGTGCTGGTTGCAATCCTTGTCCAGGCGGGCTTCTTCACCTGGTTGGCGATGACTTCCCTGCGAAAAGTGAATTATCACCCGGCTTCTTTGTTTGTGATTTTGATCCTTCTTGCAGCCTTTCTGGCAGCTTTTATGGATAGCATCACCGTCATGTTGTTCCTTGCCGCGCTCACATTGCAACTCTGCCAGATGTTGAAACTCGACCCTGTTCCGCTCATCATCGCAGAAGTTTGCGCTGCCAATACAGGTGGTTCCGCCACTCTGGTCGGTGACCCGCCCAACGTTATTTTGGGAACAACGCTGGGGTTCAATTTCACAGACTTCGTCACGAATACGGGACCCATCGCAGTCCTCGGCGCGTTGATGTTGTTGTCATATTTTTATTTGATAAACCGCAAGGCGCTGAAGAATGCGCATGTTGCTTTGACACCTGAAATGATCGAAGCAATTGATGAACTTCACACTGAGCCATTACATGTTCACCTTACCCGCGTAGGGTTGACCGGCTTCATCATAGCAGTTGTCTTGTTGATCTTTCACATTCCACTGAGCAGCTTGACCGGACTGCCGATCAATGCGGCGGTGGCGGCGTTGATCCCTGCCGGAATTGCCATGATCGCCCTGCGCGATAATCAGCGCAAGAAGATATTGATCAGCGTTGACGGTGAAAGCATTCTGTTCTTTGCAGGCTTATTCATGATGATTGGCGGTCTGGAGAAGGTTCACCTTTTTGAAACGCTTGCGAAAGCGCTGGCGCTTGCAACCGCATCCAATTCGAACACCCTGATCCTCGCACTGCATTGGGGGCCGGGACTTGCAAGCGGAATTTTGGACAATGTGCCCTTGGCTTTAGCTATGACTTATGTGCTCAAAGACCTGGCAGCGATCCCCGGCACACCTGCGTTGTCCATGATGACGTGGGCGCTGGCTTTGGGCGTGGATGTTGGCGGCAACCTGACGCCTATCGGAGCATCAGCCAACGTGGTGGCGTACTCCTATATGGAGCATAACCACGGGTCAATTGGATGGAAGCGCTGGTTGGTTATCGCTGTGCCACCCACCATTTTGGTAATGATCATCGCCTCGCTTTTGTTGATCTATAAAAATTACATCGGCTGGTATTAAATTTTTCAAGGAAAAGGAATTACACAAATGGTCTTACTCTCTTATATCGGCTATATCATGATCGCCTTGTTGTTGATGAACATGTTTGCGAAAGCACGCCCGCAGATCAAGGAGCGTGCGCCCGGAAAAGCATTGAAGACGCTGCCCATGGGAATACAGTCCCGCTTCCGATTGCAACGCTCAAGTCTGCTGGCCTTGTTGACCGGGATTCTGTTTGGCGTGTTCACTGGCTGGCTTCCCGCAAGCACCGCCTGGATCGTTGGCGCATTCGCGCTCTTCGCCCTTTTTATACCAATGCGCTACACGTTCACAACCAAAGGTGTGGCAGTTGGAGAGGGAATATTTTATCCGTGGAGCGATTTTTCCAGTTTTATTGTGAACGGGTCGAGTCTTAAGTTGGACAATCCCACTTTTTTTGGACGTCTCACGTTATTCATCAAACCCGCCGAAATGAACAATGTGTTGCAGTACGTTGAACGCTACGTTGGAACGAAATAAAAAACTTTACATAGGAGAAGTGAAAATATGAAAACTATCAATAAAAAGAAGTGGATGTATATTTTGCCATTATTGGTCTTCGCCCTGACCTTTGCGTTTGCCACGCCCGCATTTGCACAGGATGCCGAACCGCCCACAGCAGACCAAGTTAACGATATTGCATTGGGTCTCAATATCATGTGGATGCTGATCGGCGGCTTCCTGGTCTTCTTCATGCAGGCTGGTTTTGCGTTGGTGGAGACGGGTTTCACCCGCAATAAGAACGTAACCCACACCATGATGATGAACATGATGGTCTTCTGTATCGGCGCAGTCGGCTACTGGTTGACTGGGTTTGCCTTCCAATTTGGCGGTGTCAACGCCGCTTATCCAGAAATAGCCCGCGCAGGCGTGATCGCTGGCGAATGGGCGCATTCCCCGATCACGCTCGGCGACTGGTCAGGTTTATTGGCGACACCTCTCCTGCGCTTCGGACAATTTGGAATTTTGGGCGGCAGCGGATTCATGCTCGCAGGTCTGGGGACCAATGCTGGCATCCTCTCCTTCTTCCTTTTCCAAATGGTCTTCATGGATACAGCCGCCACCATCCCAACTGGTTCGATGGCTGAACGTTTGAAATTCATCGGCTTTGTTCTGATGGCGCTCTGGGTCAGCATGTTTATCTACCCGATGGTCGCCGGCTGGATCTGGGGCGGTGGCTGGTTGCAGAATCTTGGGCGCATCGCCGGATTGGGAAATGGCGCAGTAGATTTCGCAGGCTCCGGCCCCGTCCACATGATCGGCGGCGTCGTCGGTTTGGCTGGCGCAATCGTACTTGGACCCCGCATCGGCAAGTTCAATAAAGACGGTTCCGCTAATTCCATCCCCGGTCATAACATCACGATTGGTGTGCTGGGTACCATCATCCTCTTCTTCGGCTGGTTCGGATTCAACCCCGGTTCCTCACTCGGCTTCCTTGGCGGATTCCGCAACCTGGCTGTGATCGCCGCCGTCAACACGTTGCTGGCGGGCGCCGCTGGCGGCTGTGCTGCGATGACTTATATGTGGCTCTTCGGTCCTTCCAAGAAACCCGATGCCGGCATGTCGGTAAATGGCGTTTTGGCTGGCTTGGTAGCTATCACCGCACCCTGCGCCTTCGTAGATGTGTGGGCGGCAGTCTTGATCGGAACCATTGCGGGCGTGCTGGTTATTTGGGCTTCTGCCGCGCTTGAGAAACTCAAGATCGATGACCCCGTCGGTGCGGTACCCGTTCACATGGTCAATGGCGCGTGGGGCGTTCTGGCAGTGGGCATCTTCGCCAATGGAAATCCTGACACCGCCGCCTGGAATGGTGTCGAAAGTGCGGTCACAGGTTTGTTGTACGGCGGTTCAACTCAGATACTGGCTCAACTTGCCGAAGTCCTCAGCGTTTTCGTAACCGTCTTTGTTTTATCTTGGCTTTTCTTCAAGGCTTGCAACGCGCTTGGCTTGATGCGTGTTTCTGCCAAAGACGAGTTGGAAGGCTTGGACATGCCCGAAATGGGCTCCCTCGCTTACCCCGTTGACTGGGAACCTGCGGCTAAATAATCAATAATTAATGTTACGCACCCTCATCCCCTACCCTTCCCCCGAGGAGGGAAGGGAGTCCCCTCTCCCTTCGGGAGAGGGTTAGGGTGAGGGAAAATCCGCGTTTTCCGCAAAACTGCGTAACATCAGTTAATAATATGCTCATTATGTCGTTGCGAGGAGGGCACTTGCTCTTTTCGACGAAGCAATCCCCTGTTATTTCGGAGGTTGATTCGGCTAAGAACAGGAGCGCCTCGCAACGACATCATTATATAAAATCTGTCAGGTGTATTGAAAAAACGCCATGCATGAAACTACTTCAAATATTTCTCCCCCCGCTTTAATCTATCTCGGAATGGGACTGATCCTTGCCCGCATTCTGTTGGATGGCAAAAATACCCGCGGATTTACCTGGCTGCAATGGCTTCAATTCCTGGTAGATGCCGCCCGAATTGTTATGCTTTGGCCGCTTGTTTTATTTCTTGAAAAATTTGAAACCTGGTTGAAATCAGATTCCGCTGACGAGGTACTGCATGACCGTTAACACCAATCCCAACCCATCCCGAAAAACGCTTGGGCTGACCGGCATCACCATCAACGCCATGGCGTTAACTGCGCCCGCCGCGTTTTTGTGGCTGCTTTATCAGGTGCAGGCGGCCGCCACAATCAGCGGTGTAGCGGATATTTGGCCCGGAGTTTTGTTGGCTTTGCTGTCTGCCTTGCTTACCTCGTTATCGTTTGCTGAATTAGCCCGTCATTACCCCGAAGCGGGTTTCCGCAGTGCCTATCATTTTGCCGATCGTTTCTTTGCCCGCCAGAAGAATCCGCGCCACAAAACTTTGGCGCGCATGGCCAAGTTCGCAACGGGTTGGTCTGCCCATCTTTATTACTGGATTTATCCCGGCGTCATGATCGCCTTCATGGGCATCCTCGCCGATTATTTATTGCGTTATTTTGGTTATCACCCCACCGTCTTTGGCGAGGCGCTTCTGGCGGCCTCGTTCGCCGCATTTATTGGTTTTCTGGCATTGCGCGGAATTACAGGAACGACCACCACCAGCGTGGTACTTAATACGATTCAATTAACCACGTTAATCATTTTTGGAATTCTAGCGATTACATTCCGACTCACGAATCCATCTGGATTTTCTCCCTCCGACTGGATTTATCCATCTGCCGCCTCGGTTCTGCTTCCGCACACCTTGAGCGGGGTGCTGTTTCAGGCAGCTTTGGCAATGATCCTGATGGTTGGCTTCGAATCATCCACCGCGCTTGGCGCATCCGCAGCAAACGCCCAGCGTGATATTCCGCGAGGCGCGATTCTGGCGTTGATTATTCAAGGCGCATTCGCTTATTTGGTCGGATACTTCGTCGCCGGATTTGCGCTTAACGTGAACATCGCCGCCGCAACTTCACATGCTCCCATCGGCGATCTTGCGCTTCAGATCGGCAACCAACTTTTAGGCGGCAACGGCGCGACGTTAATGCTCTTCATCGGTTTCACAATGGCGCTTGCCCTCCTTGGCGGAAACCTGACTGCCATTAACAACGGCGTCCGTATTAGTTTTGCCATGGCGCTCGACGAAGAAATGCCCGACGTCCTCGGACTTTTACACCCTCAATATTCCACACCATATTTCACAGTCATATTGCTCAGCGCAGTTTCGGCAATTGTCGGAGCCGCAGGCATCATTGGCGGACTGCCCGTCTTAATGGGAATTATTCTGGCATCCAATCTCGGGGCGTTCCTGCTTTATGCGTTGCTCTGTCTTTTGACCATTGTTTCTTTTATTGGTGATTCATCCTTCAATATCTTGCGCCATGTTTTTCTGCCACTCATTGGTTTATTGGTTAACCTCGGCATTGTCATCGCCGCCGCCTATATCGGGCTTGGCGCGGGCGGCGTCATCACACAAGCCAGCCTGATCGCATTCGGAATTGCCGGCGCATGGTTTCTAGTCAGCGTGGCATATTATTTCATCAAGCGTAAATCGCCATTGTCGGAATAAATTTAATTTTGGTTTTACCCAACCCCGAAGGGATGGCGTTTCTTTGGAGAGAGTGAATCACGCCATCCCTTCGGGATTGAAAGATGAGGTGACGTCACTTATATAACTGATGTCACCTCTGCGCAAAAACAACTCCGAAGGAGTGGAATGATTAGACCTCTTGCAAAAGTCTTAAGAACCTAACCCCCGTCGCCTACGGTGCCGCCCCCTTCCCTATAAGGGAAGGGGGCAGGGGGATAGGTCGGAATGAAATCCGAACTTATGCAAGAGTTCTATTATAGAATTTTGTAAAACGGAAAAAACAACCCCGAAGGGGTGTCATTTTTTTGAGGATAATCACGCCATCCCTTCGGGATTGAAAACTGGAGTTCCACACTTTGAGAAAGTACATCCCGCAATTTGAAAGCAGCGGATTAAGCGCTGTCGGGCAGGTGCGTGAGGATAATCAAGATTCCATTCACCTGCCCGACAATAATCATCCCTCTGAGCAGGGTTCACTTTTTGCCATTGCAGATGGCATGGGCGGCTATGCACATGGAGGAGTAGCCAGCAGCCTTGCGTTGGAGTCTTTCGCCGCTACATTTTCAGCCCAAAATGGCAGCCCCATTCCCAAAGCAATGCAGCGCGGAGTTGAAGCAGCCAATCTCAAAGTCTATCAAAAAGCTCAGCAATTGGATGCTGGACGCATGGGCACAACCCTGACCGTTGCCCATGTCTTTGGCGAAATGTTGTGTCTCGCGCACGTCGGTGACAGCCGCGCCTACCTGATACGCGATGGGCGCGCCACCTGCCTCACCACCGATCACACAACCGTAGCCGATATGGTTCGCTCGAAATTAATTTCTGCCGATAAATTACGCACACATGCCCAACGTTCAATCTTAACAAAATCCATTGGAACAACCTTGTTCGTTCAGCCTGATATTGTCCAACAAAAACTAAAAGAAGGCGACCGCCTAATCTTGTGCTCCGACGGACTGTGGTCTGTCATTGAAGATGATGAGTTCGCCCAAATCGCCAGTGGGTCTGATTCTGTCCATCAGATTAGCCAAAGCCTCATTGACCTTGCACTCCAGCACGGGACAGATGATAACGTTTCAGTCGTCGTCTTTCATCTGCATAAACTAATTCCAATTTCACCTGAACCCGAATCAAAAAATACCAGTTGGTTTCAAAACTTAAGGAAGTTTCTGCCATGAGCGCCTATGCTATAATTTCTGACAAGATGCTGCAAATCGGGGATCAGTTCGACCACTATCAAATTCAGGCATACATGGCGCAGGGAGGCATGAGTGATATTTACCGCGCCTTCGACCTGGTAAACCACCGCGAGGTGGTTATTAAGGTTCCCGATCAAGCCATGCTCGGCGACTCAGCCCAGTTTGAACGCTTTCAAAGAGAAATGGAAGTGATGAAAACGCTTGACCATCCCGCCATTCTCAAAGGGCTTGGCTCTGGAAAATATAACCGCATCCCGTATCTCGTCACAGAATTTGTGGATGGGCAATCGCTGCGGGCTTTGATTGAGGCTTCTGCGCCTCTGCCGCCCGATCAGGCTGTTTCTCTCATCCGAAAAATTGCCGACGGGATGGATTACTGCCACAAAAATGATGTCATCCATCGTGACTTAAAACCCGAAAATATCTTAATCACATCCGATGGACAGCCGGTCATCATGGACTTTGGTCTGGCGCTGACGAAGGGCGCACATCGTGTCACTTATTCAAACTTGAGCGCCACGATGGGCACACCCGATTACATGGCGCCGGAACAGATCGAAGGTCAACGTGGAGACCAACGAACCGATTTATATGCTTTGGGAACGATCCTGTACGAATTGCTTACTGGAAAACCACCTTTTACCGGCGACAGTAACATGGTCATCATGGCGCAGCATTTGAATAATACGGCTCCGCGTCTTGACCGCGTTGATCCATCCATTCCCATTCCACTAGCCGCAATTGTTGCTGCGTGCCTGGCGCGTGATCCCAAAGACCGCTATGCCGATATGACCGCCTTGATCCAAGCCCTCGACCATCCTGAAAATGCCGACCTGACCATTTTGGAAAAACTGAATACCTCGTCTGAGTCTGCCATGTCGTTGAATCAAAGGCAAATTATCCAGGGCGTATTGATCGCGGTGGGAATCATGGGCGGGCTGATTCTGCTTGCTTTTGTTTTGCAATATTTTCAACGGTAGGGCGGGTTTCTAACCCGCCAATCCTAATTTCGGGACTACATAGGAATGACATCCATGAATAATTCCACTGACTTGACCGCCGATATTTTGGCGCAAACGCAGCAAAAAAATATTAAGTTTATTGACCTGCAATTCACGGATGTGGTGGGTGTGGTTAAGAACGTCACCATCCCAGCCCACGAGTTGACAGCGGCGCTCGAAAACGGCATCTGGTTTGACGGCTCTTCCATCGAAGGCTTTGCGCGTGTGGCAGAGAGCGACATGCACTTGCGCCCCGACCCTTCGACCTTTGCAATCATCCCCTGGCTGACCGGCGAAGATGCCACCGCGCGCCTGATTTGCGATGTTTTCACACCCGACGGTCAGCCATTCCTCGGCGACCCGCGTTCGATTCTGCGGCGGGTGATTAATGAGGCGGCTGAGATGGGTTTCGGCTACAACACCGGCCCCGAGTTCGAATTTTTCCTGCTTAAACCAAATTCAAATGGAAGCCTGATTCCGCCCACGCCGCACGATAGCGCGAGTTATTTTGATGCGCCTTCAGATATGGCTGCCGGTCTGCGGCGTCAGATGACAACCACGCTTGAGGCGCTGGGGCTGAAAGTGGAAGCGATGCACCACGAAGGCGCACATGGTCAGCAGGAAATTGATTTCCGTTATTCTGACGCGCTCACCACCGCTGACAGCGCGGTCACATTGCGCGTGGCGTTGAAAGTGATCGCCCAGCAAAACGGACTTTATTGCACTTTCATGCCCAAACCCATCCGCGGCATTAATGGCAGTGGAATGCACGTTCACCAGAGTCTTGTATATCTTGCGAACGGGAGAAATGCTTTTTCTGATCCGGGCGATATTCATGGACTTTCGAAAATTGCCAAGCATTTTATCGCTGGGCAATTGGCTCACGCACGCGGAATGTGCGCCATTCTGGCTCCGCTGGTAAATTCGTACAAACGGTTGGTGGCGGGCTACGAAGCGCCGGTCTCCATCAGTTGGGCGCGGATCAATCGCTCGGCGCTGATCCGCGTGCCGCGCGCTTCGGGCAGTGATTCCACGCGGCTGGAATTGCGCTGCCCTGACCCCAGTTGCAATCCGTACCTCGCTTTTGCCGTCATGCTTGCGGCAGGGTTGGATGGGATTCGTCGTGAGTTATCCGCACCAGAAGCCACAGAGGAGAATATCTACCTGCTCAACAAACCCACATCCTCGTCGCAAAATGTTTTGCCCGCATCTCTTAATCAAGCACTCAAAGCAATGGAAGAGGATGAGGTTGTGCGCAATGCGCTAGGCGCTCACACTCACGAAGTCTTCCTCAGCGCCAAGCGGCTTGAATGGGAAGATTACCGGCTTGAGGTAACCAACTGGGAACTTGAAAAATATTTATTAAATTATTAGAAGGTTATTGAGTTTGATGAAAAGGGTTGTCAGGGCAAATCGCAATTTGCCTGACAACCCTTTTTTAGTACGAGCGTCTGTCTTGTTAATCATATACCAAAAACCATCTCCAAAATCCAGAGCAACATCATCCCTACAAGAATGGTCAGCAAAACATTGCGGGTTTTCCAAGCCACGATGGCTCCGCCAAGACCGGCTAACAGTCGGAAATTGTGCAAGGAGAGATCGAGATGCCCCGCCGGATGAGTCAATGCCGGGAAGACCAGCGCCGCTAACGCCGCCGCCGGAACAAAACGCAAAGCGCGGCGCAGCCAATCGGGAATTGCTATTTTCCCGAACAGGTAAATAAACAAGAACCTCAGCAGGAAGGTTCCCAATCCAATGGCAACAAAAAGCAGCCACTTCAATTCGGCGCTCATCTTGATGCTCCCTGCCGAGTGTTCAGGTCTTCGGCCAAGTATCCAGCCGCAATGCCGAGACAGATCGCCAGAACCAATCCGATGTTGTAGGGTAATCCTTTGGCAAGTACCGCGATGATTCCGCCCACCAATGCTGCCAGCACTGTCGGATAGTCGCGCAGCGCGCCAAACATCAACGCCATAAAACTGAGTGGAAAGGCAAAATCAAATCCCCAGCTGGATGGGACAAGAGCACCCAGCAGCGCTCCAATGATGGCGCTGATCTGCCATGCGACCCAGATGGTCAGGGCTGCGCCAAAATAATACCAGCGATGATTGACTTGTTCATTGGTTACAAAATGGCTCAAGCTGATTCCAAAAGCCTGATCTGAGAGCATGTACGCCAGCAAAGCCTTCTGCCATGCCGAAAGTTTTTGCAGGTAGGGCGCCAGGGTGGCACTGTACATGGTAAAGCGCAAGTTAATCACCCAGGCTGTCAGCACCATGATGATCCACGGGCTGCCGGTGCTCATCAACTGGAACACTGCCAACTGCGACGCGCCAGCAAAAACAATCACCGACATCCCCACGGTTTCAAAAAATGTTAATCCCACACTGACCGCCGCCACACCAGAGATCATGGCAAATGGGATGACTCCGATTAAGATGGGCATCGCCCCTCGCGCCCCGGCAAAAAAATCCTTATTCATGCGCATTATTTCTTTTACCAACGTTTCCTTGTATTTTATATGAGTGTACCAATTACTCCATAAAAACAATAGAGCGGGATAAATTCCGCTCTATTGTTGGCTTTGCTTAATAAAAACATTTTGACAGACAGCTACTTGCGCCTGATTCTCAAAAAATGAAATGGGAGTGTCCGATTACTTTTTGATGGCGACTCTATTTCACTGTGAATAGGCTGCCCGCTCCGCGTCCGCCGACATCGGGGAAGTAGAACTCGGCGGCGGTGGGTGGGATGACTTTGAAAGTGCCCGCGGTGCTGGCACGTGTCAGGTAGGTGTAGACGTATGTCCCAGCGGGTAAATAATCAGCGGAGAGGACGACCTTCTCGTCACGCAGTTCGATGTGTGTGAAGTACCACCAGCCCCAGCCTTTATCTTTGTAATCCTGCGCTGTGTATGATTCTGGAACCGCTGTGTCTGTGGCGATGGATGCGTCGAGGGCTTCCATGCCTGCGGGTAGCGGATCATTGATGACGACATAATGAACCGCGGCAGGCACAACCACCGTCAAGCGGACTTTGACCAATTCGCCGCGCTCGATCTCTGTGATGGGTGTCTTGAGGTCGTCGAGTGTGAAATATTCGCGCGAGAGGCTCATGCCCTGATCGAGCGGTTGGATTTTGTCCACGGGCAGGCTGGCGCTGAGATAGGCGGTGTAATACAAATTGCCCGTGCCGCTTCCGCGGGTGAAGACGAGGGTGTTGGCTTGGTCTTTTAATAGGTCTTTGAGTTCCACTTGCAAGTTGATTGTGTCTTTGAGATTATCGGCGTTGGCTTGACCTTGTTCGAGCATTTTGTTATTCAAGCCGACTGCATATTTGTAATCGGTTTCGTATTCCTTTGATTCGATCAGCCAGTTGGTTAGCGCGATCAGCGACCAGGTGGTTTCCTGCGTGGAATACCAATGACCGTTGTCACGGTGCGCCATTAGCCAGCGGACTGCGTTGGCGTTGATGGGATTCGTCGGGTCAATTTGTATGAGGGTGTTCAAGACAATCGCCGTTGAGCGTGTGTCGGAATTCCAGTTCCAGTAGTCTTTAGTTGTTTCCTCCCAATGGGCGCCAGATGCCGATTGGACGGTACCCGCTACGAGGTCGGAAAGAAGCGTGGCGATTCGCGCATCCTCTGGGTCTAACAGATACATCGCCTGCGCGAGGTAGGCTTCCCCATACAAATCCAATGAAGCGCGATGCTCAAAGATGAAGTTGGTCTGTCCCGCGCCGAGTTCATTTGCGCGCGCCAAAACATACAACATGAAGGCATGGCGGTTATATAGCCACGAAGCATCGTTGCGCCCGAGATCGGGCAGGTAGTCTTTGAGATAGGCGATGCCGTTGTCGAGGATGTTTTGAGAAATTATGTAGCCAGATTCCTTGGCTTCGAGCAAGCCGTAAACCACGTACGCGGAAGTTTGCGGATCGCTCTCCTGACCATCCCACCAATTCCAACCGCCGTCGTAGAGTTGCTTGGAATAAATCTTTTGCAGAGCCGTGTTGACCTGCGCGTCGAGATCGCTTTGCAGCGGGGATGGAAGCCCTTCGGCTTTGAGGGCGCGGGTGGTGATGACGTTGGGCAGGAAGCGCGAGACGGTTTGCTCCATGCACAGATATGGATATTCTTCGAGATAAGCAAAACTCGAAGTCATGGATGCGGCGAGCGAGGGCGAAACTTCGATGGACAAATTTGCGTCGTCGAAATTCAACGAGGTGGGCAGTTGAATATTTTCGGTGACCGAGTCTGAGGTTGAGATCATGCCCGATGTGCCGACAGTTTCGACGGCTGTGAAATTGAAAACGGGGATGCCTTGATCGGTCAGCGTGCCAAGCGCGGGTTTGCTCGCGTCGGTGAATTGACCGCTGGTGGCAGTGGCGGTCATGTCCACGCGTTCGATGTTGTTTTCCACAACCACGTCCCATGTGACGTACGCCTGTTGTTTGCCTTTGACCTCAACCGTTTGCGCTGCTTTTGATTTTAGGTCAACACCTTGCGCTTCAAGTTTGACATTTACTTTGAGCGCGTTTTCCGAGTTGTTGAAAATGGTTGCGCCGACAGTTGCCTGATCACCGACGATAAAGAAGCGCGGCGTTTGCAGTTGAACAAAGAGCGGCTTGGTGCTGACCAGTTCGCTTGTGGTTTGACCCACGCGGCTGTCGGCGGTGACGGCGCGCACATCTGCGACCCA
>CAMCQT010000040.1 GCA_945877125.1 Candidatus Brevifilum fermentans
ACCACATATTAACATTAAAGGATCAAGGTTACGGCTTGTACCACTTATCCAGACCGTCTTGAATTTCCTGGGCAGCCTGTTCGGGGGTCAATGACTCATTCATCACAGCCGCGCTGACACGCCAGAGTTCGTTCTCGAGGTTGGGTTCACCACGGGAAAGGATCTGGTACGAATCGCGGATGGTGGATTCACAGGTCTGGCGCCAGCTAAGGAACTCGTTGGCGATCGGGTCGTCCAAGGTCACCTGGGCATTGCTCAGCGGGAAGAAGCCGGGCAGGGCATTGGCATACAACTTGGCAAATTCATCAGAGGCAACCCAGGTCAGGAAGGTCTTGGCTTCTTCGGGGTGGGCGCTGCCGGCATTCAAACCAATGGCGATGTCAGTATGGTCGCTGATGTAGCAGCCATCGCCGGCATTTTCAACATATGGAGGGAAGATGCCGATGTTGAAGGTGGCATCTTTTTCGAACTGACTAATTTCCCATGAGCCGGTCGGGTAGATCGCGCCTTTGCCCAAGGTGAACAGACTCTGTGAATCAGGATACTTAACAGCCTGATAGCCTTCGGGCAGGTAAGGAGCCCATTCTTTCAGGTCGGTCCAGGTCTGAACGTAAGCGGCGTCGGTGTATTTTCCGGTGCCAGCAATGAGAGCCTTGCGGCCTTCTTCGCCTTTCCAATAAACAGGTCCGATGTTCTGGAAGCCCATGGTGGCAGATTCCCATTGGTCAGCGGTGCCCATGACGATGGCTGTTTCGCCGCCGTCTTTGAGGGTCTTCAGCGCGGCAAAGAACTCATCACGAGTGGTGGGTTCAGCAATGCCGTACTTGTCGAACATATCTTTGTTGTAGAAGAAGCCGTGGATAACGGAAGCCATCGGCACGCAGAAGACATCCTTGCCGTCATCTGTGATCCATGCGGATTTAGCAACATCACCAAAGTTTTCCATACCGGGCAGGTCCGTCAGAGAAGCCAGGTAGCCTTTATCGAACAGGCTCAAGGAAGCGTCGAACGGACGGCAGGTGATCAAATCGCCGGCTGTTCCGCCTTCGAGTTTGGTGTTCAACACACCGTTATATTCGGCGGGAGCGCTGGGCGCAAAGACCACTTTAATATTCGGGTTCTGGGCTTCAAAAGCGGGGATGATCTGATCTTCCCAAATGGACAGGTCATCATTGCGCCAGCTTTCGATGGTGATGGTGACTTGTTCAGCGGCAGGGGCTTCGGTTGCGGCGGCGGGGGCTTCAGTCGCAGCGGCGGGGACTTCAGCGGCAGGCGCTTCCGTTGCGGCGGGAGCGGGAGTTCCGCAAGCCGTGAGCAACATGCTGGCCATCACGAGTACTGATAACAAAGCGAACAGTTTCTTCATTATTTCTTCTCCTTGAGATATTTATGGTTGGATTATTCAGTCACAAGTTTGAAATTAAAATATAAGTGTTTTTATCAGCCTCCTTTTCAACGGATGCCTGCTCTAACTCATCCTGCGGATACGATCATTTACATCCTGTGCAAAACGTTGGATAAAATCCTGCGCGAACACAACCGGGTCTTTCGTTGTATCGTTCATCAGCGGACTCATATCCATCGCGTAAGACAGCGCGGTAGTTGCGTCAACACCATGGCTTTCAAAGTACGTGGCGTTGGCGCGGCGGCGACCCATCGAAGCCAAGTCATAGCGTTTACCGCCGGCAATTTGCGAATCAAAAACACCCAATAAAGCAAACTGTAAATTCTCGTGAGCAGATACATCCATCTGGACTTTATCTGAATCCGACATCCAATCCAGTGCGCGCCAGACTTCGCACCCCACGAGCCGCGCCGGACGTTCGGCCGGGTCCAGTCTTCGGATGGCTTCGATCACCCTGAGAGCCACGCCCACATGAGTATCGTGTTTATCCGCGAGGTTGTGGGTGTAGACAACCTGCGGCCGGGTTGCGCGTAAAATCGTGAGCATATCTTCCACAGATTCTTTTCGCGCAGCATCCTTGACGATCTTGCTTGGCAGGTCCAACATCACCTGCGCGGAATACTCCCCCACAAAAGCCGCCTTGCGCTGTTCCTTAAAGCGGACAAGACGCATCTCGTCATCTGTGTAATTTTTATACAAGTCATCACGCGGAGAACCGCGACCATCGGTCACGACCACGCCGGTGAACCATTTATCCTTTTGCTGAAAACATTCAAGGATCGGCTGTGATGCCATGATCTCAATATCATCCTGATGCGCGGCAAAACACAAATGCGTTGTGCGCGAAAACGCCTTTTCCTCAGGCTCGTTATCGGGAACATAAACTTCGGCTGTATCAAGATAAAATTTCATAGATCATCCTTCTGTCATTGCGAGGGCGCTCTTGTTCTTCGCCCGAAGCAATCTCACATAAGTTAGCAGATTGCTTCGTCGGGGAGAACACCCTCCTCGCAATGACATCAATTAATCACCGGCAAACTCGCGGCCGCAACAGACTGACCCACGCGGCGTACTTTTTCATCTGGCAAATGCAACTCAATCTTCTGCAACAATTCGGGGAATTCTGTCTCAAACACTTTCTTCGCGCCTTCGAGCAGCAAATCACCGCCGCGGCCAGATGTGCAGCGACCAAGGATCAGCACATGCTTGATGTCATAAAAATCTGCATAATGCGCAATGCCGTATCCAAGATAAACGCCCATAGTTTGCCAAATCTTCAATGCGCCTTCGTGACCTGCTTCCAGTTTTTCCTGCACAAATTTCAATTTCTCGGCATCGGTCACACCCGCAGGGATTTCGATGCCTGCTTTGGGTGCAAGGCGGAAAACACATTGCTGTGAAAAATAATTGGCGCCGCAGCCTTTGTCACCCGACCATTCTTCATCGGGCGCATTCGGGCTGTAATCAATCGGCGCAAAAGCCAGTTCATTCAACCAGCCCATGATGTGTCCTTCGACGTTTACATACCCAGCGGCCTCACTTGAACCCAGTGCAATTCCTAAAATCCCATTATCTTCAATAGACATGGAGCCTGCCAACGCAGTCACATCGCCATCGTTGATGACTTCGAGCGGCACGCCCAGTTCTTCTCGAATACGCAGGAACATGTTTTTGATCTCGCCAAATTTTTCCTGCGGAATTCCGCGAAAGAGCGAAGCCACCATCGGGCGGTTATCGATATAAATGCCCGCGGAACTTCCGCCAATCGCATCGACTCGCGGCATTTTGCTGGCGGCAGTTTTGAGCGCGGTCATGACCTCGCGGTAGTGATATTCGGGGTCGGTATGTTTGCGCGGCTCCCAGACCACTTCTTCGCTATAAATGGGAGTGCCATCCACAACGGCGCTGACCTTTCTGTCAGACGCGCCCAGATCAAACCCAATGCGATGACCCTGCAAATTGCGGCCGAGCAATTTTCCAGCTTCGCGCGAAGCGGGCACTTCATCCACATCACAGGCGATGACGGAAAAATCCTTCTCGTAAACCTGTTCGCCCATAAATTGATAATCAAAATTTCTTGCGCCGTTCTTAGAATACAACTTTTTCAAATGGTCTGCAATCTTTTGAGAACCGCCGACATAAAGCGTATGCCCGCCGCGCTGCCAGAGTAAAAATTTGACAATGCGTTCAACATATTGAAAGTTGGCTTCAAAATTTGGATGACCTTCGGGGTAGATTTTGGTTTCAAATCTTGCAAATTCACTGCCGCTTCTTTCAAGCCCAAGCACGAGACTTGCGCCGATGGGTTCGACTTGACGCTGAAAGTTTTGATTCGCCAAAATAGCCGGGCGGAAATTTTCATCCAGTGCAGGTTGTATGCGAGGGGGAACCAGGTGCAAAGACATTAATTTTCCTCATTGAATAAAAGTGAATAATCGTCGAGCAGTAAAAATGCCGAAGCGCCAAGAATGCAGGCGCGATAGTCCAATTTGCCGATTTCCAGTTTTGTGCTTTCTGTCATACGACGAAACGCGCCGGTCCGCATGGCTGAGCTGACGGCATTTAGCCACTCTTCGCCAAAACGAGTCATGTCGCCGGTGAGTACAATTTTTTGAATATTGAGCGTGCCAATTAAATTCGAAAGGGACGAGCCGAGATAAAAGCCTGCTTTTGCAATCACAGTTTTTGCTTTTGGATCGCCTTCCTGAAAAGCCAAAAAGACCTCTTCAAGCGAGTTCATTTCCATTTGCTTTTCAACCGCTCGCGCACTGGCAAGAGTTTCCAAACAACCACGTTGGCCGCAGCGGCATAACTCGCCATTTTCCTGCACAACCACGTGACCAATTTCACCCGCGCCGCCGCCATCGCCCTGGAACAAACGACCATTGATCAAAATGCCCGCGCCAATGCCGTGGATGACATTCACGACGACCAGGTTTTCATCCGGCGCGTGGTCACTTCCATAAACGTATTCACCAATTGCCGCCGCCTGACTATCATTCACAACCAGCACTGGAAGTTTATATTTTTTATCAAGCAACTGGCTAAGCGGAAGGTCTTGCCATTCGAGATTGACTGCATTTACCACAACGCCTTCGCGCGTATTGACCAGACCCGGCGTACCAACTCCGATGCCGACGATGGGCTTTAATTTTTTTTCGGTAAGTTGATCGAGTATTTTGTAAACCAGTTGAAGCGCGTTTTCGCCATTATCGTCATGGACGGGCGCTTCCACAAGTTCCTTGATCTCGCCTCTCAAATTGACAACCGCGCCAATAAATTTATCCTGCGCAAGATTTAAGCCGATCAAATAACGCGAGTCAGCCACGATGCTTAAAAGAATTGGATTTTTCCCGCCGATTGATTCTCCGTGCCCAACTTCTTCCACCAAGCCTTCGGTCAGCAAGCCATTAACCACATCCGAAACCGTTGTGCGCGTGAGATGAGTCACACGAGCCACCTCTGCGCGGCTGATGGAATCGTGGGCAAAGATAGTCTGGAGTACCAGATCACGATTGTGTTGTTTGGTTTGTTGGTGAGTGGCTTTTTTAGTTGTCATAAATGTTTTGTCAAAAATATTTTTTGTCCACAGATTGCGCCGATTCACGCAGATTTTTTGTCAAAAATTTTCTACCGTACATGAAAAAAATTCCTAAATTCTTAACACGAATTCCACGAATTGACGAATTTTGCGAATAAATTATTAAAAAATTCGCGTTATTCGCTCATTCGCGACATTCGCGTTTAAGGTTTGTATGGTAGAGAGTCAAAAATTCCAAATCTGTGAAATCTGTAAAATCTGTGGATTATTGACCTGCCATGTTCACTTTGATTTCTTTGACGAGTTCGCCATCAACGACGTTGAGCACAAAGTCGTCGCCATGTCCCATTTGGGCTTCCGATTTTATGTAGGCCATGCTGCTCTTGCGCGACATGCCCGCTGCTGAGTGGACCTCATCCACGCCAGCTTTTACAATAATTTCTTTTACGGTGGCAGGCGTTACACCCGCCGCCATAATCATGATTCGTTTTTGGGCATGTGTCACAATCTGCTGAAGCATGTCCATGCCGTCATGCGGATTTTCAGCCTGCCCCGAAGTTAATATCCGTTTCACGCCTAATTCGATCAGTGAATCGAGCGCTTCAAAAACATCCCGAACCTGATCAAACGCCCGATGACAGGTGACATCCATGCCGGACGATTCCTTAATCAGTGATTTCATAGCGGGGAAATTAATATTTCCCTCTGCGGTCAGTACGCCAAAAACAACTCCAGGCGCGCCCAGTTTTTTGGCGGCGTGAATATCGCGATGCATGATTTCGATTTCGTTGTCAGTGTATAAAAAGTCACAACTACGCGGGCGGATCATCATAAAGACTGGCTGGCTGACCTTCATCGCCGCTTCCATAAATGCGTACGACGGCGTCAGTCCGCCTTCTCTCAGACTGGAACATAATTCAATGCGGTCTGCCCCACTTTGGAGCGCGGTGAAAAACGATTCGTAATTGTCAACGCAAATTTCAAGATTCATAAAGTCGCCTGTTTTATTTATTTACTGATGTTACGCAGTTTTACAGAAAAACGCGAATTTTCCCTCACCCTGCCCTCTCCCAAAGGGAGAGGAGAACTCCCTTCCCCTTCGGGGGAAGGGCTGGGGATGAGGGTTCGTAACATTGATTAACCTGTGACGAGCCAGTCACAAGCGTTCGTCCACAGTTTTGCGTACGCATCCCAAAAGACAAAATTGCAACCCCAATGCGGCGCAGGATCGGAGGTGTACGCAAGCACGCGTCCCTTCCCGAATTGCCCAACCGAGATGGCTGGCGACCCTTCGCCTTTCCAATTGGCTACCACGTCACAACCGGGTCGCGGTTTGACAATATTGAATCCAAGCACTGGCGGCATGGTTGACAAGTCAACGCCATTAAGCACAGGATGATTTGGAAGCGCAGCTTCTGCAACAAAGCCTTCGGTACTCTCCCGCAGGTCTTCAACATCCAAACATTCGCAAGGAAGCACTTCGCGCAGTTGAGTCCGTCCCCAGCCACCCTTGCCCATCTCGCCGTTAAAACTTAACCAGCCGCCCAGGAACATCACATGTGTGCCGGCGTGAATAGCTTCCACAGTCAAGCGGATGCGGTCGGGGAAGGTCAGGATTTTTGTCCCGAATAAATATCGATTGAAAAATTGGGGATTGAGTTGAAAGTTTTTCGCTTCCACATCAGAGAAAACGATGATGTCGTAATCTGCAAGAACCTTTTCATATTCACCGGGAGGCATATTGTAAAAATCCCAGGTCGGCACGCTGACGATCTCGTGCCGCCCGCTGGATTGGACAGCCGATACCAGCCATTTGCCGTAGTTGATCATATCCAGCCCTTTGGGAGTATGGTTGAACGAAGTCTCTGCATAGACAGGACCAATTTGAATTGCCCAGTCGCCGATGTAATAAATCTTGGCCATTTTCTTGCATCCTTTTTATGGTCTACCAATCGAATCGCCGTATTTAATACTTTGTAAATTCACTGGACTAACAAACATATTTTACAGAATCCCCCACCAAAAGTCAAGACCCATTTCTTCAGCAATTCCCATTATGGCTTTTATTCATCCACAGATTTGGCAGATTACAAAGATTAAAGAGAAAAATCGTATCCTTTCAAAAATTGGGGTGAACTCTGGAGTCCCGAAGTTCTACTTCGGGAAATGCGCAAGTAGAACTTGCGCGCTCCAAAATACCCCAGATTATTGAAAAGATACGAAAAATCTGCTAAATCTGTGCAATCTGTGGATAATATTTTTTATTAGGAATTGCCGCCATTTCTTGACAAAATAAAAATATACACTAAAATAGAATTTAGGTCAGACTAAATTCTATTTTATATTAGACAAGGAGTCTTATGCCAGAAAACATGACTCAATCCATTCAGGATTATCTCAAGCGAATTTACGAACTCAACGAAAATGGCGGCGCGGCCAGCACGAACGATCTTGCCAATCGTCTTAATATTGCGCCCGCCTCGGTGACGGGCATGCTGCAAAAGCTCGCCAATTCCACGCCCCCGCTTGTGATTTACAAAAAGCATCAGGGGGTTACGCTCACAGCAAACGGCGAGAAGGCCGCGCTTGAAGTCATTCGGCATCATCGTTTGCTTGAAACTTTTCTGGTCAACACACTCGGTTATTCGTGGGATGAAGTTCATTGCGAGGCAGACAAACTTGAGCATGTGATTTCAGAGGATTTTGAAGCACGCATGGCAAAGGCTCTGGGCAACCCAACACGCGACCCGCACGGCGAGTTGATTCCCACCGCAGACTTGACCATGCCTGCCGACGAATCATGTCCGCTCGCTTCACTCCGCGCCGGTGAAGCTGCCACCGTCCGAAGAGTATCAGACGACGACCCGGCATTGCTCCGCCACTTGCGTCAAATCGGCGTTGTACCCGAGGTGAAAATCATAGTCAAAAATTATTCCGAGTTCGATGGCAATCTTACATTGCAGGTCGAAGGTCAACAGTCAAATATCGTGCTGGGAATGGCAATTACAACTCAGGTATTTGTGGAAAAGTAATTGTATTTCTGGAGTCAGACAGCTTGCAGTCCAGATTTCCATCAGCAAGCTGATTGAGTCTAGAATCCAGACTGAAATTAGAAAAGAGAAAGGTGAATATGAATATTACATTTTGGTTATTGTTAGTTTTAATTTTACTGGTCGTTACCTTCCTGCCGCGTGTGGGATTATTCGCAGTTTATAAAATCTATCGCGCGGCGCAGGAACGTGAGCAAATGGAAGATGCGCTCAAACATCTGCTTGACCGCGAACAACAGGGACGGCACGCATCGCCTGAGTCACTGGCTGGGACGTTGGACATACCCCGCGGAAATGTGATGCAGCTGATCGAAAATATGGAAACGCAAGACTTGCTCGAATCGCGCGGCGTAGAGTTGCAACTCACCACAAAAGGACAACGCTGGGCGCTGCACGTCGTCCGCGCGCACCGATTGTGGGAACGTTATCTCACAGACGAAGCGCGTATGCCTTTGGCGAAAATCCACGGTGAAGCGTCGCGCCGCGAGCACTCGCTGACTGAAGCTCAACTCAACGATCTGGATGCGGCTCTGGGACACCCGACCCGCGACCCGCACGGCGACCCCATCCCTACCCGTGAGGGGACTCTGCTCAAGGCGGAGGGAATGCCGTTGACGGCGTGGCAGGCCGAGGGTCCGATGCGGATCGTCCACCTCGAGGATGAACCCGCTTTGGCGTTTGAACAAATCCTGGCGGCAGGACTCCGCCTGGGACAAACCATCCGCATTTTAGATCGGAACTCGCAAAGATATTTATTAACCGATGGCGAGACTGAATATCGGCTTGCGCCTGCGGTGGCGGCAAATGTGAGCGTGGCTGCGCTGCCCGAAAGTGAAGTTGCAAAAGCCAGCGCAATTCCGCTGGCTGAGTTGACACATAATCAACGCGCTGAAATTGTAATTTTGGATGATGCCGTGCAAGGTTTTACGCGCAGAAGATTTTTGGATTTGGGATTAACCCCGGGGACTGTTATTTATCCTGAGTTGAAAAATTTCTTTGGCGACCCGCGCGCCTATCGTGTGCGCGGCACATTGATCGCCCTGCGAAAAGATCAGGCGGCGCAGATTTGGGTGAAGCCCGTTTTATAACATGTCATTGCGAGGCGGCGTACTTCCGCCGAAGCAATCTCGAAATAACAAGAGATTGCTTCGGGCGAAGATCAAGAACGCCCTCGCAATGACATATGATATGGAGAAAATATGTCAAACACAAAAACAGTCCTCCCCACCGAGCATTGCGAAACCTGCCCTGCGTTCACGCAGTTGGAGCAAATGGGAATTAAGGTCGGAGATTTTGACCGCGTGATTGCGCTGGCTGGAAACCCGAACACGGGAAAGTCCACGTTGTTCAACACGCTGACGGGATTGAAGCAGCACACAGGCAACTGGCCGGGCAAGACCGTCACACGCGCCGAAGGCGGATTTGAATTCAATAAGATACGCTACAAACTGGTTGACCTGCCTGGCACTTATTCATTGCTCTCCGCTTCGCAGGATGAGGAAGTGGCGCGTGATTTTATTTTGTTCGGACAGCCAAGCTGTACCATCGTGGTGACAGACGCGACTGCGCTGGAAAGAAATTTGAATCTGGTGCTACAGGTTATGGAAATCACCCAGCATGTGGTGGTGGCCATCAACTTAATGGATGAAGCAAAACGAAAAGGCATCGAAGTGGATGCACGTTCCTTGAGCCGCGATTTGGGCGTGCCCGCCATTGCGATCACTGCGCGCAGCGGCGAAGGAATTCACACTTTGCTGGGCGCGGTTGCCGATGTGATCGAAGGCAAAATAGACATCAAACCTTTGCGCGTGAGCGGCACACCTGAATTTCAAAAAGCCGTGAATGAACTGGTGCCGATGATCGAGCAAATGGCGCCGGGCATTCCCAATGCGCGCTGGCTTGCGATCCGCTTGCTGGATGGCGATGCGCGCGTGCAAAAAGCCCTGACCACTGGCGAGCTGGGTGATATTGTCTCACGTCAACAACGTGCGGATGTGCAGTTCAGCGGGAAGATGTCGGTTGAGGGAAGGCAGTAAGGAAAGGATGAAAGATAAAGGATGAAGGATGAATGAGGTAAATTATGGAAGCGAATGAAATTTTAGCAAAGGCAGAATCGTTACGAAATGGTCTTTCCACAGGCTTTCGCGATGAGATCGTGAAGTCACTTTATACCGAAGCGGAGCAAATTGCGAAACGTGCTGTGAAAACTTCAGTGGATAAAAAATATGATTTCGATCAAAAGATAGACCGGCTGGTCACATCACCTTACACGGGTTTGCCCATTATGCTGGGATTGCTTAGCATCCTGATCTGGTTGACGGTTTCAGGCGCGAACGTGGTTTCAGGCTGGCTGGCTGTGGTGCTGTTCGGCATTGGGGATTTTGGGCGCGCACTCTTTAATCAAATTGGCGCACCGTGGTGGATCACAGGTTTCATTTGGGACGGGGTGTATCTGAGTCTGGCGTGGGTGGTGAGCGTAATGCTGCCGCCGATGATGATCTTCTTCCCTGCCTACACGTTTTTGGAAGACCTCGGTTACCTGCCGCGCGTGGCGTTCAACATGGATTGGATGTTCAAGAAGACAGGCGCGCACGGCAAACAATCGCTGACCATGGCCATGGGATTCGGATGCAATGCGGCAGGCGTGATCGCAACCCGCGTAATCGATTCTCCGCGCGAACGGCTGATCGCCATTCTGACGAATAACTTTGTCCCATGCAACGGGCGCTTCCCGACTTTGATTATGCTTGCGACTGTTTTCGTGGCGGCGTCCTTCCCCCCAGCCTTGACCTCCCTCGTCGCCGCCGCAACCGTTGTCGGCGTGGTCTTGATCGGCGTAGCGTTCACTTTCCTCGCCTCGTGGATCTTATCCAGAACCGTCTTGAAAGGCGAAGCATCTGCATTTACATTGGAACTGCCGCCCTACCGCAAACCGAACGTCAGCCGAATTATTTATACATCCATCATTGACCGCACCATTTTTGTGCTGTGGCGCGCCATGCAAACCGCCGCACCCGCAGGCGCGATCATCTGGATTTTGGCAAACGTGCCCATCGGGGATTCAAACCTCGCACGCGCAATTGCAGATTGGCTCAATCCATTTGGTTACTTACTCGGCTTGGACGGCGTGATTATTTTGGCGTACATCATCGCCATCCCCGCCAATGAGATCGTCGTGCCAACCATGATGATGGTTTACATGGGCGCAGGGATGATGGTCAACGGGCCGACATCGAACCATGCAATTTTTGATCTGCTCGTCAACGGCAACGGCTGGACCATGCTGACGGCGATCAACTTGATGTTGTTCTCGCTGTTGCATAATCCATGCGCCACGACGATTATGACAATTTACAAGGAAACAAAATCAGTCAAGTGGGCAACCTTGAGTGTGGTCATGACTTTGGGCACAGCAATTGTTGTGACGTTTCTCACGGCAAGTATTGCAAGGTTGTTGGGCTGGGTATAGCACCAAGTGACAGCCACCTTAAAGGTGGCTGTCACTTTTTTCATCCCATCTTGACAACCTTTTTCTTTCACGATAATATATGAACGATTGCTCAACTATTCATATATTATGAATCTCACCGAACTCAAAGCCATTCAACTTGCTGAACTATTCAGCGCCCTCAGCGACGCCAGCCGCGTGCGAATCATCTCCCAACTTATCGAAGGTGAGATGAGCGTCAGCGCACTGGCTGAAGGACTCAAAATGAGCGAGTCAGCCGTGTCTCATCAACTGCGCGGATTGCGCCAGATGCGCCTTGTGCGCGCGCGAAAAGATGGACGCCAGGTTTTTTACTCACTCGACGATGACCATGTTGCAAAACTTTACAGCATGGGACTTGACCATGTGGAACATGGATAAACACAAAAAAAGGAACAACAATGTCAACACGAAAGAAAAACAATCCCATCCCACTTCTCATCCTTATCAGCGGAGGCTTGTTATTGATCGTTGCAGCTTTTATGCTGGCAAATCAGAATTCCCCCGCCGCCCCAACCCCCCAAGCCGCCATTGAAGAAGCCGTCTATCCTGAAATTCAACGCGTTTCCATTGACGAAGCCAAAGCCGCGCTTGATTCGGGTTCCGCGCTCATTGTAGATGTCCGCGCGGCAGATGCCTATCAAGACAGCCACATCTCGGGTGCAATCAATATTCCGGCTGAAGAAATTGAAGCGCGTCTTGGCGAACTCGACAAAGCCCAATGGATCATCACCTACTGCACCTGACCCAACGAAGAATCCAGCGCCCGTGCGGCGTCCATCTTGCTTGAGAACGGTTTTCAAAACGCAACTCCCATCCTCGGAGGCTTGTTGCCGTGGATCAACGCGGACTACCCCACACAACCATAATTTTTTCTCATACCTGCCTGCCAAAAACAAGCCCGCCGAATTTAGGATTGTCTCATGTCTGACCACCCCCACGCCAGCCAAACCACCAAACGCCTCGCCCTCTCGCTCGGGTTAACCGCCGCATTCGTCGTCATCGAAATCATCGCAGGGGTTTTCGGCAACAGCCTCGCACTCCTCACCGACGCCGCGCACAACTTCACCGACGTGATCGCACTCGGCTTGAGTTGGTACGCGGTCAAACTTGCCACGCAACCCGCCCACGCAGGCAAAACTTTTGGCTATCATCGTGTTGGAATTCTCGTTGCGTTGGTTAATTCAACAACTTTGATTTTGATCGCGCTGGGGATTTTTTATGAAGCCTGGAAACGCTTCCTCTCCCCGCCCCAAGTTGATTCAGCGATCCTGATAGGGGTCGGCGCGTTGGCATTTTTCATCAACCTCGGCACCGCCTGGCTGGTCAAAAGCGGCAGTGAGCATGACCTAAATTTACGCAGCACATTTCTACATTTGATGGGCGATGTCATGTCCACATTGGGAGCGGTCATTGCAGGCATCATCATCGCCTTCACAAATTGGAACTGGCTCGACCCATTTGTCAGCGTGTTGATCGGCGCATTCATCTTGTGGAACGCCTGGAGCATCCTGCGCCAATCCATTCACATCCTGCTCGAAAGCACCCCCGAAAGCATTGACATGGACTCAATGGTATCCGCCCTGCTCAAAGTGGATGGCGTGCGCGGCGTGCATGACCTGCACGTCTGGAGCCTCAACGAAAGTCTGCGCGCCCTCTCCGCCCACATCGTCACCGATGATATTTCCATCAGCGCGGGCGCATCCATTCAACAAGACCTGAACAAAATACTGGCGCATGAATATAATATCCGCCACGCAACTTTGCAATTGGAATGTGAAGGGTGCAATGGAAATATCCTCTTTTGTAATATCAGCCAGCATCAACACGAACATACTGAGGTATCAAAAAAGACAGCCGCCTAATCAGGCGGCTGTCTTTTTTGATTGATTACAGCTTACTGTTGTACGGTGGGAAGTTGCTGTTGACCGCGTCCGCCGCCCATCATTCCCTGACCACGTTGACCCTGTCCCTGTGAACCCGTTCCGTCACAATTGCCAGTGCCCATACCGCCTTGACCAAAGCCGCGGGTCTTCATCAAATCTGCTTGTGCCTGTGTGATGACGTTGGCTTTGACAGCTTCATCCAACGCACTCGCGCGGACTTCAGTCATCAGTGCGGGGAATTCTTCGGCGGTCACTCCAGCAGACAGCGCGATGTCGTACATGGTTTCGCCAGCCGCGAGCCTCACATTTACATCATTCACATTCAAGTCAAGCTGCTTGGCAAATTCAATTGTCATGAAAGTGTGCAAGACACCTGATCCGCCACCGCCCATCATCGTTCCGCGACCAACGGGAGGCGTAGCATCCTGTGCGAACACCGTGCCCGCGCCAAAAGCGCCAAGTGCCAATACAACCAACGCAACGATCAAAATTGTCTTTTTCATTTTTTATCTCCATTGAGTAATTGTTCAAAAATTTATTTCTGATTACTTACAAATGATACAACTGGAATATAAAGGCTGTGTAAAGAAAAAGACAAGATTATAGAAAGAAAACAAGCAAAACGGCATATACTATAAGTAGGAGAATATACAAAATGGACGAGCTGAAATATGAAAAAATAGGTGAAGCCAACAGTCGCGGAGAAGCCGAAATTATCGAAAGCTTTTTAAAAGCCGAAGGAATTGACGTGGAACTTGTTGAAGAATCCATCTCACGTTCAGCCTATGCATTTCCGTTAACCCGTGTCGATATTTTTGTTCCCAAAGAAAAAGCCAATCAAGCGCTTAAACTTCTGAAACCCTTTGACGATATCCAGCCAGACGAAGACGACAAGGATGAATAAGCAGACCTCCGAGATTTTGCGCGAAGCGTCTCGGAGGTCTTTTACCTTTTACTTTTTACCTTTTACCTACTTTTTAATCTTCCTCACCAGTCATCAACTTGATGCGCTCCCACGGCTTGAGGCTTTCATCTTCAGCCAGCAGGTTCTTCAAGTCGTACAACTCATCGCGCAGGGCGGCGGCGCGCTCAAACTCAAGATTCTTAGCGGCTTCCTTCATGTGCTTTTCCACCTCATCCACGATCTTACGCAACTCGCCGCGTGGCATTCCATCTGCTGCCGTCTTGTATTGCGCCTTCTCTTCGCCGATGGCTTTGGCGCTCATCATCTCGGTTAGCTGATGAATTTCCTTGTGGATACTGATCGGCATAATACCGTTGTCTTCATTATATTTCTGCTGTTTGGCGCGGCGGCGATTCGTTTCATCCAAAGCACGTTTCATCGAATCGGTCACGCGGTCGGCATACATGATGACGCGCCCGTTCACGTTACGCGCGGCGCGCCCGATGGTCTGGATCAACGCCGTGTCTGAACGCAGGAAGCCTTCCTTGTCCGCGTCTAAAATTGCAACCAGCGAAACTTCGGGCAAGTCTAAGCCTTCGCGCAACAAATTAATTCCCACCAGCACATCAAAAACGCCCAGTCGCAGATCACGCAGAATGGCGATGCGCTCCAGCGTTTCCACTTCCGAATGTAAATAATTGACTTTGACTCCCAACTCTTTCAGATACTTGGTCAAATCTTCTGACATACGCTTCGTGAGCGTTGTGACCAGAGTGCGCTCGCCTCTCTCTACCCGCTTGCTGATCTCTCCGACCAGATCATCCACCTGCCCTTTGGTGGGGCGAACATCCACCTCGGGGTCTACCAATCCCGTCGGGCGGATGATCTGCTCAACGACTTGATCGGCGTGTTCCATTTCATAATGTGAGGGCGTGGCGGATGTGTAGATTGTCGAACCCATCACCTGCTCGAACTCTTCAAACTTAAGCGGACGGTTGTCCATGGCAGACGGCAGGCGGAAACCATACTCGACCAGCGTTTCCTTGCGCGCACGGTCGCCGTTGTACATGCCGCGGATTTGCGGCACGGTCATGTGACTCTCATCCAAAATCAGCAAATAATCACTCGGCAGGAAATCGATCATTGTCCACGGGTGCGAGCCTGGCGCGCGTCCATCCAACTGGCGCGAATAATTTTCGATGCCAGCACAGTAGCCAACTTCCTTCAACATTTCCAAATCGTAGCGCGTGCGCTGTTCGATGCGCTGGGCTTCGAGGAATTTGCCATGATCCTTGTAATATTTCAGCCGTTCTTCCAGTTCCGATTCGATGTTGGCAATGGATTCCTTCAAACGGTCGGCATTGGTCAAAAATTGTTTGGCGGGAAAAATAGATATTTCATTTGGCTCGTCGTAGATTTCGCCGCTGACACGATTGAACTGCATGATGCGTTCGACTTCATCGCCAAAGAAGGTGATGCGGAATCCGCGCTTGTCTTCGTATGCGGGGATAATCTCCAGCGTATCGCCGCGCACGCGGAACGTGCCCGATTTCAAATCAATGTCGTTGCGCTGGTATTGGCTCTCGATCAACTGGCGCAGTAAAGCATTGCGACGATAGATTTCACCCACTTTAAGAGTCACTGTCCCGTTGCCGAATTCTTCAGGTGAGCCCAATCCATAAATGCAGGAGACCGAAGCGACGATGATCACATCCCGCCGCGAGATAAGCGAAGTGGTGGCCGCGAGGCGCATCCGCTCGATCTCTTCGTTGACCTGAGTTTCCTTTTCAATAAAAAGGTCACGGCGCGGCACGTATGCTTCTGGCTGGTAATAATCGTAGTACGAGACAAAATATGAAACCGCATTCTCAGGGAAGAACTCTTTGAACTCGGCATACAACTGCGCCGCGAGAGTTTTGTTGTGCGCCATGATCAGCGCGGGTTTCTGCAATTCCTGAATGACTGACGCAATGGTGAATGTCTTGCCTGTGCCTGTGGCGCCAAGCAAAACTTGATTCTTCATGCCGCCGCGGACACCTTCGACAAGTCCGCGGATGGCTTCGGGTTGGTCACCCATTGGGATAAAAGGAGCGTTAAGTTTGAAATCCATAGTTTTTTGGGGAGATTGGTAATTGGAGATTGGGGATTACAGGAACGTGTGTTCTATTTTACTCTAAGGGGGAGAGAAAAACCAGTTGACGAGAATCAAGTCAAAGGGCAGGGTTGAGGCGAGAGTGAAAGTATAATCACGGCGGCATGAAAAAAATCCGCTCACTTTATCAAAAAATTTTATTCACAGAAAAAAGCGCGCCGCTTGCTTTTCTAATCGCCTGTATTCTTGGCTTTGGATTAATGATCCCAAACCTTGGTTTTTACATGGACGATTGGCATTATGTGTTTTACGCATACAACAAGGGAATTGAAAGCCTGCGCGAAATGCTTTTATACGACAGCCGTCCCTACGCCGCGTGGCTTTACATTCTTGCCTTCAAAGTGTTAGGCTTCAAACCGATTTACTGGCACATCATGGCATTGTTAATGCGCTGGTTGACAGTTGTGTCGCTTTGGAAAATATTGATCGCAATATGGCCCAAGCGCACCCGTGAAGCGACCACTGTGGCGCTATTGTTTGCAGTGTATCCATTTTTTATGCTTCAACCTTTTGCGGTGGGGTCAACACATCATTGGGTTGGTTTCATTTTTTTCAACCTATCCTTATATTTAATGGTGCTTGCTGTTCAGCATAAAAAACATACGATCTGGTTAACGTTGATTGCCGTTACCCTGCAAGCCGCGCATTTATTTACCAGTGAATATTTTTCGGGACTCGAACTACTGCGCCCGTTCATTCTTTGGATATTGATCTCACGCACTGAATTAAGCATACCAAAAAGATTCTGGCAAGTTTTTTTACGCTGGATACCTTACATCCTTGTTTTGGGAATGTTCGCATATTGGCGGGTTGCGATCTTTGAAAACGTGGAAGGAGTCAACCGCAACTCGCCTGTTATTTTGAACCAGTTATTCAGTGAGCCATTCAAAGCCATTGGGTTTTTGCTGACTGCCTCCATCAAAGACGCAGTCGCGGTGATGACCATCGGCTGGCAAAATGCAATGAGCGCGGAAATGCTGGATTTCAACTCCGTGTTTGTGCGCTTTCGCCTGTTCGTTAGCGCGATCAGTTTTGCAATTGCATTTGTATATTTCAGTAAATTTCAACCCTCATCTGATGAAGACAAGCCCTCAGATGATTGGTCAACTGGAAGCATCCTGCTGGCCGTGGTGGGATTAATGGTCGGCGGCTTGCCCGTCTGGCTGATCGGAAGATATATCATCGAAAGCAAAAATCTTTTGTCTGCGTCGCGCTTCGGAATTCCATCCATGCTGGGTGCGGCATTCCTGTTGGTGTTGATCGTTGATTATTTCATCAGCGACAAAAAAAAGAAGATTATTTTATTCTCGTTGTGCCTTGCGCTGGCAGTTAATTTCCATTTGGACAACACGAAGGAATTTCAATATTCATGGGAAAAGCAGGTCAGGCTTGCAGATCAACTTCTCTGGCGCGCACCGCAGATCGAATCAGGCACAGCCATTTTGACAGACGAGGAAGTGCTGGGAATCATGGGAGAGTACGCCGTCTCGTTTTCCATCAATACAACCTATCAGGTCAAGAATATTGAAACCACTCCCCCCTATTGGTATTTCCCGTTTTATTACACCAACCCCAACGTGGACGAATTGCTCAAGGGCGCGCCGCTCGAATACAGCAAGCTGACCATGAACTTTTCGGGCAACAGCAATAAAATGTTGTTGCTTTCATTCAACCCCGAAATGAAACGCTGTCTGTGGGTCATGCAGCCACAAGATACAAACCTGCGGCTCGTCAGTGATGACATGCGTAAACTTAGCGCGGGTTCAGATATCAACTTGATTCAGCAAACCGACTCAGAGCCGACCCTGCCCGAAAGTATTTACGGTAAGCAGAACAACCAGACCTGGTGCTACTATTTTGAGAAAGCCGACCTCGCACGCCAATACGGACAATGGGACGAGATTGCGCGGCTGTGGGCTGAATCCAAATCTGTCGGCGAGCAGGCAGATAACGGCTTCGAGTACATCCCCTTCATCGAAGGCTTTGGTCATCTTGAAGATTGGGAGCAAGTCAAGACATTGACAAAATTTTCCAAAAAAGTCACCGCAGGACTCGAACCCAGTCTATGCTCCGCGCTGGATCGACTCGCCGTGAACGCCCCCACATCCCAACAACGCGATGACACGATCAAGAATTTGAAAGATGATTTGAAGTGCGGAAATTACCAGTAAGAGGTGATTAGGGATCAGGTGATTAGGAAGAGAAGCAAGCCTATTCCCTGATTACCTATTCCCTATTTCCCAGTTCTTCCAACACATCTAACAACTTCACAGTCCAGAATTCTTCCTTGGCGATATTTACCCAATAAGCGGATTTTCCGCCGCGGACTCCGTTTGGCAGATCAGGCAGGCGCGGACTCTCCGACCCGTCAGTGGGTGCGGCGTACTTGAGCAGAATCTGCCCCGACGATTCCATGTTCACCGAATTGAGTCCCGCTTTTTCGGCGCGCAGTTTCACGCGCATTTGATACAAAAGGTTTTGGGTCATCTCAGGCAGTTGACCAAACCTGTCGCGGAATTCTGAACCAATCGCATCGAGTTCAGTTTCATCGCGCAAATCTGCAATGCGACGATACAGCCGCAGACGCAGATCCTGATCCGAAATATAGTCGCTGGGAATTCCAACCGCAAGAGGGAGGTCTACGTTGACGGGCAGACTCATGGGTTGGAAAGTTGAAAAGTTAGCAAGTTGCAGGTTAACCTTCAAACCTGTAAACTTGTCAACAGTTCTTAACCGCCTCACCGCATCCGACAACATTCTTGTGTAAAGATGAAAGCCAACCGACTGAATATATCCATGCTGGCGTGTGCCGAGCAGATCGCCTGCGCCACGGATTTCGAGGTCGCGCATGGCAATCGAATAGCCTGCGCCGAGTTGCGTATTTTCGGCAATCACTTCCAGCCGTTGTTGACCATCTTGCGTGGGAGTCATTTTGTTGTGGCGGAAGAAATACGCATACGCCCGCATCGCGCCGCGCCCCACGCGCCCGCGGAGTTGATAGAGTTGCGCCAAGCCAAACGTATCCGCGCGATCAACAATCAGCGTGTTGGCATTCGGAATATCCAAGCCTGATTCAATGATGGTCGTGCAAAGCAGAATATCAATCTCGCCCATATTGAAGCGGTGCATCACGCTGGCAAGCTGACCTTCCGCCATTTGCCCGTGACCAATATCCACGCGCGCCTCGGGCACAAGTTTGTTGAGATGCGCCCGCATTGCCTCGATTGTGTTGACACGGTTATGCACGAAGAAAATCTGTCCGCCGCGTTCCAGTTCACGCAGAATGGATTGCCGCACAAGTCGCGGCGAATACGGTCCAACGTGCGTGACGATTGGCAGGCGTTCTTCGGGCGGCGTATTCAAATTGGAGATGTCGCGCACCCCTGTCAGCGCCATGTACAACGTGCGCGGAATCGGCGTAGCGGTCAGCGTCAGCACATCCACTTCGGTGCGGAGTTTTTTGAGATGCTCCTTGTGCGTCACACCAAAACGCTGTTCCTCGTCAATGATGACCAGTCCCAAATCTTTGAACTCCACATCCGCAGAAACCAAACGATGCGTGCCGATGACGATGTCAATTTCGCCCAGTGCAAGTTTGAATAAAATCTCGGTCTGCTCGCGCGGCGTGCGGAAGCGCGAAAGCATTTCCACTTTGACAGGGAATGCCGCGAGCCGCTGTGAGAATGTATCAAAATGCTGCTGCGCTAGAACGGTGGTCGGCACCAGAATTGCCGCCTGCCTGCCGCTCATGACCGCCTTGAATGCGGCGCGCAAAGCAACTTCTGTTTTGCCGTAGCCCACGTCACCGCACAACAAACGATCCATTGGGCGCGCGCGCTCCATGTCGCGCTTGATGTCTGCGATGGCGGTCTTCTGGTCTTCGGTTTCGACGTAGGGAAAACTATCTTCCAGTTCTTTTTGCCATTGTGTATCGGCGGCGAATGAGTAGCCTTCCACAACTTGTCGCCGCGCATACAGATCCAACAAATCTTCAGCGACAAGTTGCACCGCCTCTTTGACACGCGTTTTTGTCTCGCCCCAGGCATGTCCGCCGAGGTGATCAAGCGCAGGCTTACCGCCATCTGAGCCGACGTAACGCGTGAGCCTGTCGGCTTGATGGACGGGGACAAAGAGCGTGTCTGCGTTGTCATATTCAACAGCTAGATACTCTCGCTCGTGACCGTCCAACTGTCGCTGAGTCAGACCCGCGAAGCGTCCGATGCCATGATCCACATGCACCACATAATCGCCCGCCAGCAAATCTGCATACAGTGATTCAGGAGTCTCGGCGCTTTGCTTTTGACGAATGCGCGACTGCGGACGCTCCCAGCCAAAGATTTCGGAATCGGTAATTAAGTGAACAGGGAGTAGGTGATTAGGGATTAGGGTGAAGCCTTCGGAGAGTGAGGCTTCGATAAATTCGAGGTTGGCAAATTCAGAATTGGGATAATGCTCATCCCACATTTCACGCAAACGCGAAGATTGACGCGAAACGATGAAGACCTGCTCGCCGCGTTCCACGATGGGAGAAAGATAATCAATGAACGGCTTGAGCCTGCCGCCGAAGCGTTCATCGTGCGAAAACTGATCACTGATGACTGACGACTGTTCACTGATGACTTCACTTGAATGTCCCAACTCTACAGAGGCAAAGCCGCCGAGAGCGTCATGCAATTCAGACCACGGGACATATGGAACGGGAAAACTTTTCGGGAGCGTGCCTTCCTGAATGCTCTCCTGCCGAAACTTGACCGCCTGCTCCTCGACCTCGTTTGCCATCGCCTCGATCAAACTTAGGTCGTCCAGCACAATCATGGATTTTTGCGGCAGGTAATCGAGCAGGGATGCGGGCATCGAATGAAGCAGCGGAATATCAAATTCCGTGTGTAGAGACGCAAAATTTTGCGTCTCTACCGTGTCCAAAAATTCACGCGCAGGCGTGACAAGAATTGAATCCAATTTTTCAACGGTGCGCTGTGTGGCGGGATCAAACTGGCGGATGGTTTCGATCTCGTCGCCGAAGAAATCCAGGCGGACGGGATTCGATTCAATGGAAGCCCACACATCCAGCAGACCACCGCGATGCGAGAATTGACCAGGTTCGAGGACGGTGTTCACCCGCTGATAGCCGATCCGCGACCACTCTCGGATCAAGACATCGGGTTGAATGGTCTGGCTTGCTGACAGTTTTTTGCACGCTTTGAGAAAGTCCCGCCGCGGCAATGTGCGCGTCATCAACGAGCGCGCCGAAGTGACGATGATCGGCGGCGTTTCGGGCTTTTTGGTAAATGGTAAATGGTACGTGGAGAGCGCCGTGAGAACCTGTAAACGGTCGCGGCGGGTTGCAACTCCCCACGCGGCTTCTTCATAGAAAAGCGGATTCGGCTCCGCAAACAAATAACGCGGCGACTTGACCCAGAAACCAAGTTCATCGAACAAAGACAGCGCATGGTCAGCGCGGTCGGTGATAAGCAGGATCGGGAGATTCAAATCCGCGTGCAGGGAGGCAAGGATCGGCAAACGTGCGGCGCGCGGCAGTCCCAAGCCAGGGAGGGTTTTCCCTGCTTGAAGTTGAGTCAGCAGTTGCTGATAATGTTGAAGATCGCGTAGTTTATTTAGAAGATTCATAAGAAAGCCGCTTAACAAGTGACTGGATATTCTACCCCATTGATTTTATTGTGGCAAAATTTACGCGGATTTTTTTCCTGGCGTACGGGGTTTGTATTCGGACTTTTTCTTCATGCCCAGCGCTTGAATCTGATTGGAGTTTTTGCCGTATAAGGCAACGGCTTGTTCTTTCAAACTCAAGACCATGTTGTGGAGTTGCCATTCGGCGGCGGCAGCGTTATCACGGGCGGAGGCGAGGGCGTTCTGCGCGGCGAGTTCTGCCTGCTGAGCCGATTCCATTGCGGCAAGCGCATCGAGCATGGCGGTTTTGCTATAAGCAGAGTTGGTGGGGACATAATCGCCGAGGGTTCGCAGGGCGGCGATGGCTTCCGCGTCGGATTTCAGGATGAGGGGACGGAGGCGAATTGTCTGGTTTCGAGCCATTTTTGCTCCTTTTTGGGGCGGTTTTGATGTTTCCAGTGTAAACTATGCAACACAACGACTATATGATGCCTTAGTGCTTAGATGTTAAGACATACAACGAACAAGTTACGCATTAGCACAGCTACACTATGACATACAATGACTATGTGATGTCTTAGACATACGGCATTACGACACACACTAGCTATGTGACGCACTAGGACTACAAAGTTATGGCGCACATAGGCGATATGATAGTATAACCAGCAGTGATTGACGGGCAGACGGACTTAATTCCTTACCTTGCGCGGAAAATTTCTCCAAACTGAAAATGCCAATCAGGATATGCGGCGACTCGATAAATTCAGACCGCGCCGCCGCCGCTTCACGAGCGGAGAGTTGCTATGCGAGATTTGCGCTAAAGGTGAGGGATGTCATTGGACGTTCCTGATAAAGGGGCGGAATGCTATTCGCAAATTTACTTGTCATCAAACTCAAAAAGGAAGGTTTCTAATCTCTTGAACGCTCTCTTTTTCTTTTTCAGTCATTTCTCTGAGAACTCTTTGAGACAAAATAAGAGTAAAAAGTTTTAATTGCTCAAAGGCTTTGTCAGAGTATTTTTTTTCTTGCGCCCTTATACTCGCCATTATAGAAATGGTCCACTCAAGAAAATATGATGGGAGGATTAATGCATCAATATCTTCATATCCTGTTAAAAGACCATTCCGCTCAATAATTGTTTGGCATTTGTTATCGCAAGCTCCTTTACAGCACCAATAAATATCCTCTATTATTTCTAAATCTCTTTCTTCATCGTATCTTCTAACAAAAACGACGATACTTCGACCAGGCTCTGTATACCAAGCCTCTAACAAGTCTTTTCCGCATTCTCTACATTTAAGTGGAATATATTCTTCTGCAACAAGATGAATTGGTTTGATTCGCCGATAACTTTCTGGGAAATATCTCATAAGCAAATGAGAAAAACCGACTTTTACAAGATAACTCTCTATTATTTTTTGGTCAAAAATTTTGTAATCTTTGATGTCTTTAGTATTCCGTAGTTCATAAAGACGCCTATTTAATCCAGAAGATGCAATTGTTGAGTAAATCCCTAAAAAGCCATCAGCACCAGCGCTTTTCATTCTTTCAAGTATATTTGTTTCCTCCTTTTCATTAACCGACTTATTACTTTTAGAAAAATTTTTACAGCTAACAAGCCAAGTAAATTTGTATTTTCCAAGATTACCTTTTATTTCTTCGCTCACTAAGATATCTTTACCATTATCCGCTCCTCGATCTGGAGAAGAAATTATTTGGAAGCCTATTTCTTCCAATAAATCCCTGGCGAAAAACTCCCAAATCTCGCCGTCATCTTGAATTTCAGTGAAATTTATCATATTGAAACCTTTCTTTCTAAAAGATAGAACTATGGAAGTGAGCAGACACAACGAAAACCGAAGTAATCGAGAGACCACGCTGGATAGCACCTGTAGCGGTTGGCGGAGCGCACGACGTCAGCGTAGTTGTAGTTCGAGCCACCTCGTTGTACTCGTTCTGTACCTGAATTTGGACCCAAAGGATTAGATGAGGACGAATTTTCATAATAAGTGCCGCTGTACCAATCATTCACCCATTCCAAAACATTGCCTAGCATATCCGCGCACTCATAAGGCGAATCCCCTTGTGGAGAAAATTTTCTAACATCGGTTGTACCTCTACCTGATTCCAAAGTGTGTGCTTTTTTGAAATCAATGATATTACCCCAAGGGTATTCGCGTCCATCAGTTCCGCGTGCGGCTTTTTCCCATTCTGCTTCGGTGGGCAGGCGATATTGTTTGCCTGTTTTCTCGCTCAACCATTTGCAATAGGCACTCGCGTCATACCATGAAACCTCCACAACAGGGTGGTCGCCTTTCTTTGCAGGGAATTGATCGCGCTTCCAATCTCGCGGTGCTTCATATTTCGCGTCGCGCACAAAGGCTTGATACTCAAGATTAGTAACGGGATATTTACCGATTAAGTATTCTGATAGTTCAACTGTGCGTTGAGGCTTTTCATCATCTTTTTTACCATAGTTACTTCCCATCAAAAACTTACCTGCGGGCACGCGCATAAATTCCATACCGTTGAAAAGGGTAAATTTGTCGCTTGAAAACTTGGTGGCTTGAACAAGAGACGACTCTACAACCTTCAATTTAACAATTTCGTTATCTATCATGGCTTCAAACGCCGCTTTCGCCGCTCGAACAGAAGGTGACTCTACAGCATTCACCAGCAAGTCGCGGCGTAACAGGTCTTCCCAGCCAAGTGGTCGAAAATCAGACGAAAAAGAAGGCGACTCTTCTACAACCTTCACCTGAGCAAAAGACTTTTGTTCGGCTAGCAAGGCAGTTTTGAAATCCCCCACCGATTTATATCTGTCTGTGCGTCGTATCTGCATGGCAAACTGTATTGCATCGCTAATTGTGTCAGGGATATTGCTATTAATCGATTTTGCAGGTGGCGGCGGTTTGGCGTTTCCCACCATAATTTCCACGCTATCGGGCGGAACACGGTAAGTCAACATGCAATAGAGCGTTACGCCAAGTGAATATATGTCGCTTTGGGCATCAGTTCCGCCAGTGCCATATTGTTCGGGTGCGGCGAAGTGTGGTGTAAGTCCGCGTGCGCCCATTGAAGTCTTCGCACCGACATCAAAAGCTTTTGCCAATCCAAAATCCACCAACATCGCGTTTCCCTGCGGGGTAATACGAATATTGGCAGGTTTAACGTCACGATGAATAATTGGGGGATTCTGATTGTGGATATAAATCAGGGCATCGCATACTTGTCTAATCCACGCCAATGCTTGCTCGCTTGGCAAGGGTCCCTTGTTGTTGGTCAGGATCGTTTCGAGATTGTCCCCTTCCACGTAATCCATCACCAGATATTGTCCCCGATCTGAGATGAAAAAATAATCCGTCACACGCACCAAATGCGGGTGATTGAGATTTGCCAGCATGATCGCCTCACGCCTGAATTGCTTCTGTGCATCCTCGCTTACTTGCAGGTTTTCCTTGATGGCGCAAAATCTCTGCAAGTTATCGTCCCATACTTTGTAGACCGCGCCAAATCCGCCTTCACCAAGGGTGGATATGATTTTATAGCGATTGTTGAAGACTTGCCCTGGTTTCAGCATACGTTTCCTTTTGTGCAGACTTCCGAAGTCTTTGAGACTTCGGAAGTCTAAGTTTAGAAGTTTATCCACAATTCAGTGCATGTTTTTTTTCAGCGCAGTTGGCTACGGTAATTTTTCAAGGTCAGCAATATCCTTTGACCTTCCGCTTGCTTTCTTGTTCTTCTTGAGATTTTCCAAGTCAATCAAGTTGACTTCAACACCGTCCAACTCATCAACAATTCGCGCCTGATAACACTCGTCAAATTCAACGCCTGAAATGGATGTGGTAATTTCAAGCCTAACTGGCGGCATGCCCATACGAATAATTTTGTTTTCACGCAAAAATAATTCGGCGTTCAGGTCGGGGTGGTCAAATCCAAAGGCTTTCAAAACAGCAACGATTTTTTGAGCATTGTCAGGATGAATGGCAATCCATATATCCATGTCGCCAGTGGCGCGGGCGTAGCCATGATAGCCGACTGCGTATCCCCCGATCAATAAATAGCGGACATCATATTCTTTCAGCAACTTCAAAAACTCTTTGAAGTCGGGCGACAGCACTAGTTCCATAATTGATTCTCCGCAAAAGTTCCATATATTGCAGTCGTTCGTAAGGGGTTTTGGAAAGCCAATATTCCTTCTCGTCGCTGTCGGCTTCTTCCAAAGAAACGACCGAGAAAACGGTTTTATCCAATCGGGGAAAGTTGTTTTCGTCCATGTGTTTAAGTATAGCACCGAGCGCGAGTGCAGGCAGAAAAATTACTCACTCGCCCGTTCCATTGAATTTATTCATCGCCGCATTCAATCCCCGCATTACAAACTCAAATGCGGCGTCTGTGGCACGGTCTAAAACTTCGGGGAGAAATTTGAGGTCATCTTTGGAGAAATCCTGCAAGACATAATCCTTCGGATCCATGCGCCCAGGCGGACGTCCGATGCCGAGGCGCAGGCGTGGGAAGTCTTTTGTGCCAAGCTGTTCGATGGTGGAAGCCATTCCGCGCTGACCGCCTGGTCCGCCGCTGGCACGGATGCGGATTGTGCCGAAGGGAATATCCAGATCATCGTGGGCGACGAGCAGGTTTTCCATCGGCAGTTTGTAAAAGTTCAACAGTCCCTGCACTGATTGACCTGAGAGATTCATATACGTCTGCGGTTTAGCGAGGATAATTTTGCGCTCCTCGTACATCGCAGACATGACGATGGCTTTGGATTGCAATCTCATGCCGCGCGCGTTTAGTCGCACCGCAACACGGTCAATGAGCATGAAGCCGATGTTGTGGCGGGTGTCTTTGTATTCGCGTCCGGGGTTGCCGAAGCCGATCAGGAGGTAGGTGTCAGTCATAAGAAGCTTTCAGTGAACAGTTATCAGTGGTCAGTTTTTGCGGAGGCGGAGGATTAAGGAGAAGAAAGCGAATAAAACCAAAGTAATGATTCCGCCTTTTGCGAAGTTTGAATAAATGGAAGAGGATGTCACCGACGCGGGGTTGACGGGCAAAGGTGTGGGCGAGGGAAATGTTGGGAGCGCAGTGGCAGGCTGAATGGTCGGGGATGATACGGGAAGCGGATCTATCGTAGTAAAGCCAAAAGACTCCGTAGCAGTGGGAGAGGCAGTCGGGAGCGGCGTATCGTTGCGGATTTTCAAATCTGAAACAACTACATCTTGAGAGGAACCGTCCTGGAGAAAGACTCGCAAGTGCAAAATGTAATCTCCGTCGGTGAGCGTGGTCGTATCCCAAACGGCGAGGCTGGAGTTCTGCACGGGCTGGGAAAATGTCTGGATGGTGAACCACGCGAAGCGGTCGGCGGGGTTGGAGGCGCCCCCGACGGGGATTGCATATGAGAATGCCAGTTCAGCGGAGGCGAAGTCGGGTGCATTCATATTGCCGACAATATTCACCTGGCCGCGCAAAATATCTCCGGGTTGAGGGGAGGTAATGGAAATATTCGCCGTTTGGGCGAAGAAAACAGCAAGGGTAATTAAGAGATGGTTGAACATGGCAATCTGTAAGTTTAACATGAAGGAGGAGGCGGGTCAAATTGCAAAAATGAAGAACTGAAATGTGCTGACAATTCTCGAATAATTATTTTTCTGGTACACTCGGGTTGTTCAATAAAACTTACCGCATGGCGGGGCAACTCGCTGATTCAGGAGATCAAGTTATGGCACAATCCCGTTCAGACCAAATGGTGGAACGCCTCCGTAGTCTACAGGCAGCCGCACCCGATATTGAAGCATCCGCCGTTGTCTCTGTGGACGGTCTCATTATGGCCTCTGCTTTACAGCAAGGCGTGGAAGAAGATCGTGTTTCAGCCATGTCTGCGGCTATGCTCAGTTTGGGAGAGCGTATTTCTGGTGAATTGGGACGCGGCGGTTTGGAGCAGGTTTTTATCAAAGGTGATAAAGGTGCGATCGTGCTAACCGCCATCGGTGAAGAAGCTGTGCTTACCGCAATGGCGCGTAAAGATGCAAAACTTGGCATGTATCTGCTTGAGATGCGCCGTGCTGCTGAAGACCTTGTGAAATTAGTTGGATGAACAAAAAGAAAATTTTAGATTAAAATAATTTGCAACCCCAAATGGGGAGGGCTTAAACGCCCTCCCCATTCTCTTTGTATTAATACCCCTCACCCTACCCTCTTCCAAAGGGAGAGGAGAAAAAGGAAAAAAACATGACCACAAAATATTTATTTTTCACAGGCGGCGTGGTTTCATCAGTCGGCAAAGGCGTAACGGCCGCCGCACTGGGGCTACTGCTCAAGGAACGCGGATTCAAGGTTGCGGTTCAAAAACTTGACCCATACATCAATGTTGACCCTGGCACGATGTCACCTTATCAGCACGGCGAAGTGTACGTACTGGATGACGGTGCAGAAACCGACCTTGACCTGGGTCACTACGAAAGGTTCATCGACAACCGCCTGACCCGAGTCAGCAATTTCACGACGGGACAGGTCTACGCCGAGACCATCTCAAAGGAACGCCGCGGCGATTATCTGGGCGGGACGATTCAAGTTATTCCGCATATCACCAACGAGATCAAACGCAGAATCGGTCTGGTTTCAAAAGAGACGGGCGCAGAGATCGTGATTCTCGAAGTCGGCGGGACCGTCGGCGATATTGAGTCACAGCCGTTTCTGGAAGCCTTGCGCCAGCTCCGCAATGAAGTGGGGCGCGAAAACTGTCTGTTCGTGCATGTCACCTGGCTCCCCACCATCGGCGCAACTGGTGAAATTAAAACAAAACCAACTCAACATTCGGTAGCGGCGCTACGCTCCATCGGTATTTCCCCCAACATCATCATCGCGCGCGCAGATCAGGATGTAGATAAAAGTCTGTGTGAAAAGATCGCGCTCTTCTGCGATGTGGAAAAAGATTCTGTCATCCCCATGAAAACCGCGGATGTGCTTTACGAAGTCCCATTGCTTTTGGAAAAAATGGGCGTCGGCGAACTGGTGCTCAATAAACTCAACCTAAAAGCGGAACGCCAACCCAACATGCAGCCGTGGGAAAAACTTGTGGCAGATGTCCGCAAGCCGAAGCCTTCGGTGAAAGTTGCGCTGGTCGGTAAATATGTTGAATTGCAAGATGCGTATATGTCGGTGCGCGAGGCGCTCAAACATGCCGCGCTTGCAAACGATGTTGAAGTTGAGATCAGTTGGGTACATTCCGCTGACCTTGAAAAAGACAAAGGCTGGGATGTTGTCAAACAAGCAGATGCCGTGCTCGTACCGGGCGGCTTCGGCTCACGTGGTATCGAAGGCAAAATTTTAGCGGCGCGTTACGCGCGTGAAAATAAAGTCCCGTACCTCGGCTTGTGTTTGGGAATGCAAGTGATGTGCATTGACTTTGCGCGTAATATCCTTGACCTTGAAGAAGCCAATTCCTCTGAATTTGACCGCAGCACCAAACACCCCGTCATAGACCTGATGATCGATCAGCGTTCGATCACCGACATGGGCGGGACGATGCGCCTCGGACTCTACCCTTGTCTGCTTCAACCGGGGACGAAGGCCGCCGCCGCCTATGCAGTTCCCAGTGTAGACGAGAGGCATCGTCACCGCTTTGAGTTTAACAACTCCTACCGTGCTGAATTCGAAAAACACGGCATGGTGTTCTCAGGTCTATCCCCCGACGGCAGATTGGTCGAGATCGTTGAACTGGCAGAGCATCCCTACATGGTCGCCAGTCAATTCCACCCAGAATTTTTGTCCCGCCCCATGAAGCCGCATCCTTTGTTTGTGGGATTACTCAATGCGGCAAAAGAACGGTCAGGGAAGTAACATAAAAAACCTCGGAGGTCTTGAAGACCTCCGAGGTTGGGTTTGAATTAAACAAAAAGCCCTGTCTTTCGACAGGACTTTTTTTGAACGAACTGACGTGGATTAGACGGCGGAAAGGCTGGTGTTGACTTTGCTGAATACATTGCCGATAATCGGTCCGAGGATCATGAGGGCCGCAATAACGACGATGGCTACCAAAACGAGAATTAGAGCATATTCAACAAGACCCTGACCTTTTTCTTTGGGTGAAAATAACATTGTGTGTAATCTCCTTTCTTTCGGATTTCTCAGGAAGGTCTCCTAAGATTGACTTTATTTTACACGGTCTAGAAAATAATGCAAGAGAACTAAAGGTCATTTTCCTAACAATTATGTCAGCCTTTCAAGAACGAAAACTCGCAAAATATTTGACACGCAGTCATCACCCGCCAAACCCCTTTGGAATTTCAGCATACACACCGCGCATAGATTCGGGTAATCCGGCTGCGAGGGTGAACATTAGACGGTCAGTAAGAGAAAGCGGCGTGTCGCTTGGATTCGGCAAAATGGGAGGAAGCAACTTTATCGTTAGGCTTGAACGGTATGGAAATCGCTTAAACACTTGATCTGTGCCAATGACTGTCATGGGAATGATCGGGCAATTCACCTCAATCGCCATTCTGGCTGTGCCTGTTTTTGCCACACAGAGTCCGTTTCCCTTTGAACGCTTCCCTTCTGGAAACATGCCAAGGATATGTCCTTGAGCCAGTATTTTATGCGCATGGCGAAGCGCCCATTCATCTTTCTCACCACGATTAACAGGGAAAGCACACAGAACCCGCAGTAATGGATCAAGAACCGGAGTGTTAAACAATTCAGCTTTGCCCATGTAACAGATTGCACGAGGCACGGCAAATTGCATGGGAAAGGCATCAAAATTAGTGACATGATTCGCCGCAATAATTACAGGCCCGTCCAGTGGAAAATTCTCCTGCCCTTCCAATTTCATCAGCGTAGCAGTATTAAAAAAAACACGAATCAGCCAAAATATAAAACGGCGCGTGGATGTCTCTTCCAGATAATATTTCTTTCGGTCACGCGGGTCAAAATCCAGCTGTGTATTCAAATTAGCTTCTCCATATAAAATGCGATTATACTTGATACATTATTCACAAACATTAACCCCAGGAGTTAAAAAATGGACACTACAATTGAAAGCATCTCCGCGCTCGAAATACTTGATTCACGCGGCAACCCTACTATTGAAGTAGAAGTGGTTTTGATGGACGGAGCATGGGGCCGCGCGGCGGTTCCCTCAGGCGCATCCACGGGCGAGCACGAAGCCTTGGAAATGCGGGACGGCGACAAAAAACGTTATCTCGGCAAAGGCGTAGCAAAAGCCGTAGCCAATGTCAACGGCTTGATCTCAGACGCGCTCTTCGGCTGGGATGCCTCTGACCAAAGAGGAATTGACGCTGAACTGATTACCCTGGATGGCACACCCAACAAAGCCAAACTGGGTGCGAATGCAATTTTGGGCGTCAGCCTTGCAGTTGCCAAAGCCTCGGCAAATTCATTTGGAATGCCACTCTATCGCTATCTCGGCGGCGTTTATGCGCACGTGCTTCCCGTGCCGATGATGAACATCATGAACGGCGGCGCACACACCAACTGGCAAAGCACCGATATGCAGGAATTCATGGTGATGCCTTTCGGCGCTCCATCCTTCACCGAAGGTGTACGCTGGGGTGCAGAAATTTATCATGCGCTGAAATCTGTTTTGAAAGAAAAGGGTTACGGCACACTGGTTGGCGATGAAGGCGGATACGCGCCTGCGCTCAAAGCAAACAACGAAGCCATTGAATTAATCCTCGCCGCGATTGAAAAGGCTGGGTTCAAAGCAGGTCGCGGACAGGAAGTTGCGATTGCGCTCGACCCCGCCGCTTCTGAACTGTACGACGAAAAGACAAAGAAATATAACTTGCGCAAGGAAGGCAAGGAGTTGACTGGCGAGCAAATGGTTGAATTCTATGCCAAATGGGTTAAAGACTACCCTATTGTTTCTATCGAAGATGGTCATGCTCAGGATGATTGGAGTTCATGGAGTTTGATGACCAAGGAGCTGGGCGACAAAATCCAGATCGTTGGTGATGATTTGCTCGTGACAAACCCCGAACGCGTTCGCAGAGGAATTGCAGAGAAAACGTGCAATGCACTGCTCGTGAAAGTGAATCAGATCGGCTCGCTGACAGAAACCATCGAAGCGGTGGAATTATGTCACCGCGCAGGCTGGCGCACAGTCACCTCTCACCGCTCAGGCGAGACCGAAGACTCCACCATCGCAGACTTGGCAGTGGCACTCAATACGGGTCAGATCAAGACCGGCGCACCCGCCCGCTCAGATCGGGTAGCGAAATACAATCAACTCATGCGCATCGAAGCAGAGTTGGGCGATACTGCAAAATATGCAGGTTGGGATGCACTAAGAAAATAATAATCACAAAACTAGCGGGGACGATGTCCCCGCTAGTTTTTTATTCCGGGAGGAAATATGTCAAACGACAAAGATATAAAAAGATATTTTGGCAATCGGCAAAAAGAAGTTGACGGCGCAGCGTTATATCTTGCGCTGGCTGAATCAGAAAAACAGCCCCAAATGTCTGAGCTATACAAACGGCTTGCAGCAAGTGAAGTAAAACACGCCGTGGCATGGGAAAAAAAATTGGAGGCTTTGAAAGTTGTAATCCCTGCCCGCGCCCCCAGTCAACGTGCGCGGATATTAATCTGGCTGGCAAAAAGATTTGGTCCACAATTTATTTTGCCGACCATCGCGGGGAATGAAAAAGCTGACAGCAACGCGTACGATGGTCAACCCGATGAAGAGGCGCGTAAATTTTCAAAGGATGAAAAATCACATGCGCGCATGTTGTCTGTGGCGGCAAATTCCACAGGGGGCATCTCTGGCGGAAGCGTGGCACAATTGGAAGGACGTCACCGCGCAGGCGGGGGCAATGCATTGCGCGCGGCTGTATTAGGAGCAAACGATGGCTTGGTTTCGATATTAAGTCTCACCATGGGTGTGGCTGGCGCTACCAACTCAAATTCGGCGGTATTGATCGCAGGGCTTGCAGGTGTTTTGGCAGGCGCAGGCTCCATGGCACTAGGCGAATGGCTCTCAGTTCAAAGCTCGCGCGAGTTATATGAAAACCAGCTCAAAATAGAAGCTGAGGAGATCGCAGAGACTCCTGAAGAAGAACAGGAAGAATTGGCGCTCATCTATCAATCCAAGGGATTACCCGAGGATCGCGCGCGTGAACTTGCTTCTCACATGATGGCAGACAAGGACAGTATTTTAGATACACTGGCACGCGAAGAACTAGGCATTGATCCTGAAGAATTGGGCGGGTCGGCTTATGAAGCAGCATTTACCTCATTCTTTTTATTTGCAGTTGGCGCTATATTCCCCATCTTTCCATTTTTCTTTTGGAGCGGCACAACCGCGATTTACATGAGCCTTGCAATAAGCGGCGTTGGATTATTTATCATCGGAGCAGCGATTACCTTGATGACTGGTCGCAGTATTTGGTTCTCGGGTACAAGACAGGTATTGGTGGGTCTTGCCGCTTCAATACTGACCTTTGGCATTGGCAAGCTGATCGGGGTTTCGCTCGGTTAAGTAGAAAAAACTCAAAGCTAAGATTCTGCTCATTTACTGAAATCAGACTCAAAGTCCGCACATTGCGGTCTTGAGTCTGATTTTTTTGCTGGTATTCAAGAAATCGGGTAAATAAGGTTCAAAATAGACTTGATTTTTTTCAAAATATCCTTATAATGAGTTAATTAGTTTATCTAACCATTAAACAAACTCTGGATATCACTTATGATGATCACTGGCGATCAGGAAAAAGTACGAAAGGTAAACAAGTCTCTTGTACTTAACACCCTTCGGCTTCACGCGCCAATATCTCGAGCTCAAGTGGCAAGTATTATAGGGCTAACCCGGGGAACGGTTTCTAATATTGTCAATGTGTTAATTGAAGATGGCTTGGTTTTCGAGGATAAACTACAAGATTCGAAAATTGGACGTCCGTCCATCTTATTAGGATTGAGACCCGACGGCGGCGCGGTCATTGGGGTTGAAATTGGCGTAGATTTTATATCGGTACTTCTCACTAATTTTGTGGCGGAAACTTTGTGGGAGATCAGGGTTCAAACCACTCTATCACAATCCCAAACTGACATTATTAACCAAGCAGAAAAATTTATAGACCAGGCTCTCACCATAGCCAAAGAACAAAGACTGCGTCCCTTAGGGATAGGAGTAGGTGTGCCCGGGCTGGTCAATGTTCGGCAGGGCAATCTAGTTATGGCTCCCAACTTGCATTGGAAAAACGTGCCTCTGCGGTTGATATGGAATCAGCGTTTCCATTTGCCGATCTATATTGATAATGAAGCAAATTTATCGGCTTTAGGGGAATATTATTTTGGTAAAGCGCGAAATGTTGATAATTTTATTTACTTAACTTCCGATATAGGTCTGGGCGGCGGCATTATGATCGACGGAAGGTTATTCCGCGGCGGACATGGATATGGTGGGGAAATAGGACATATTCAGCGCAACCCACTGGGCGAACAATGTGGCTGCGGGCGTATTGGTTGTTGGGAAACACAAGTTGGTCCACGTGCTGTCTTGCGCCGAGTAAAGAATGAATTCCAGACACACCACGATCAACTGCTATTTGATGCATGCTCAGGCGATTTCAACAACCTTACTTTTGACTTGGTAGTGAAATTTGCTTTAGATGGAGATTTGATCTGTCGTCAGGCAATAGAAGAAGTTGCTGTTAATTTAGGAGTGGGAATTGCCGATCTGGTCAATATCTTTAACCCCGACCTGATCGTTATCGGAGGGGCGTTTATTCTGGGGAAGGATATTCTGCAATCGATCATTGAAAAAACGATCTTTTCCAACGCATTACCACCTGCCACTGACAATTTACGAATTGAGTTCTCTGAACGCAGCACTGAAGCTTGCGTATTGGGCGCGGTGGCGGTTGTATTAGATGATATTTTGCGTGAAATGGTGATCAGTTAACAGCCCCATAAACGCGATTTATAACGCTTATCTGTATACTATTTTCTTTACGGAGGTGCCATACAGAGATAATCTAAATTCATTCGTATTTGTTCAAGAAATAAGTGTCAAATTAACCTATAAATAACTAATGGAGAGAAGAATGAAAAAAAATCTACTCGCTCTTTTGAGCATATTGATGATCGCATCCTTCGTACTCGTTGCTTGTGGTGGTGGCGCTGCCGCTCCTGCCGCAGGTGCAAAAGTCAAAATTGGTCTTTCCTTTTCTGATTTTGCGACTGAACGCTGGAAAAATGAAGAAGTTTTGATGCGCGGCTTGCTCGAAGGAAAAGGCTACGAAGTCATCTCTGCCGAAGCTAACCATGATGTGAAATTACAGAACGACCAGATCGACAACATGGTCAGCCAGGGCGTCAAAGGCTTGCTCGTCGTTGCTGAAGATGGCGATGCCATTGTTACCTCAGTCGACAAAGCCGCCGATGCCGGCGTAAAAGTAATTGCTTATGACCGATTGATCAAGACCTCCAAGATCGCGGCGTACCTCTCCTTCGACAACGTCGAAGTTGGTCGTCAGCAGGCTGTGGGCGTCATGACCGCTCTCGGACTTCCCGGCAGCACCACCTGGACGAAAGCCAACCCCGCCAAAGTGGTTCAACTCGCTGGTTCCCCCACCGACAACAACGCCACCCTCTTCACCAAGGGTCAGACCGAAGTCCTTCAACCCTACATTGACAGCGGCGTAATCAAGATCGTTGCCCAACAAGGTGTTGAGAACTGGGATCCCGCCAATGCCCTCAAGTTGATGGAGAACATCCTCACCGCTCAAGGCAACAAAGTTGACGCCGTAGTCGCTTCCAATGACGGCACAGCGCTTGGCGCTCTGCAAGCCATGAAAGCTCAAGGCTTGGCTGGCAC
>CAMCQT010000041.1 GCA_945877125.1 Candidatus Brevifilum fermentans
GGCAAAGAAGAGCCGCGCAGATTCATGGTGCAGGTTTGGTATCCTGCCGAGGTCACGTCCAATGCCAAACACGCACCGTGGATGTCTGAGCCGAAAATCTACGCGCCGGAAATCGCAAAATTTCTGGACCTGCCATCTTTCTTTCTTGACCACCTTGCGCTGTCAATAAGTCCCGCGTATCTTGATATGCCGCTGGCAGAGACAAGCGAGCCGTATCCAGTCATCTTGTTCTCGCATGGCTGGAACGGATTCAACGCGCAGAACACGGGTCAGGCGATTGAACTGGCAAGTCATGGCTACGTGGTGATTTCGACACAGCACACCTACGGCGCAGTCATCACAGTTTTTCCAGATGGGACAGTTGCGCCAAACAATCCCAAGGCTTTGCCCGAAAATGCCGACGACCCAAATTATGAAGTCGTAGCGCGCAAACTGGTCAATCAATGGGCTGGGGATTTGGCTTTCGTGTTGGATCAGTTCCAAGGTTTTGACGAAGATGCGGGCAGTCCCTACTTCCAAAAATTGGACATGGAACGCATCGGAGTCTACGGACATTCCACGGGCGGCGGGGCGGCAATTCAGTTCTGCGGCGTTGATCCACGCTGCAAAGCCGTACTCGGCATGGATCCATTCATGCGCCCCGTCTCGGCAGAAGTAATCGAGAGCGGCATTTCACAGCCGTCCTTTTTTATGTTCAGCCAAGGCTGGGCTGATTTGGTGGATAGCAAAAATAACAAGTTGTTCAATCGGTTTTATCCAAACATCACAAATAATCTTGGCGTGATTAGCATTGATGGAACAAAACATTTTGATTTCAGCGACCTGCCCTTGCTCTCCCCCGTTGCGCCGCAGCTTGGGCTAAAAGGTCCGCTAAACGGCAAACGTGTGACCAAAATTGTCGATTCGTATTTGCTCGATTTCTTCGAGATGACCTTGAACGACAAACCATCTGCATTATTCGATGGCTCGTTCAATGATTTCAGTGAAGTAAAAGTGAGGTAATGATGAAAATAGACCGCCGTAAACTATCTGGGTATTTGCTTATTCTTGGGATGGTTTTTCTGACCCTTGGACTCAGCACGAAAATTACCGCATTCTCGTGGGCTGCTGTTATTTGCTTGATGGTCTCGCTGGTCGCGGGCGGAAGATGGATGAAGCCGAGAAGGAAATAATCCACAGGCTTCTTCCCCGTTACAAAAACAACTCCGAAGGAGTGGAATAATTATAGATTTATGTAAAGCGGGAAAATAACCCCGAAGGGGTGTCATGATTTTCTAAACTAATCATGACACCCCTTCGGGGTTAGGACAAATATATAATCGTTCTACAATCATTTCATCCCTTCGGGATTGAATTACGGACAGCCATTTGACAGATGCTCTTCAAAAGTCACGGCGAAGGTGTGATAGCCTGAGCCGTCACATTTTGCCTGAAAATAATAATACGGCGATGTCGCAGGGAAAGCCACAGCGTGCAACGCTTCCAGGCTGGGATTGGAAATCGGCGCGGGCGGTAGACCGGCGTAAATATAGGTGTTGTACGGGGAGTCAAATTTGAGGTCGTCAAGGCTGAGCGGATTTGTCCACCAGGTTTGTGCGGACGAGTCGTAGCCGAGGGCGTATTGCACCGTGGGGTCACTGCCGAGGGTCATGCCAACATTCAAGCGATTAATAAAAACTGATGAAATTAATGTCATCTCTTCATCGTTAATGGATTCGCGCTCCACAATGGATGCGAGCGTGACGGCTTGATACACGTCCAAGCCTTGCGCGGCAAAACCCGCTTGCATGTCCGCGCTGATATGCAGTGCGAAGTTCCGCGCGATGGCTTCAAGGAGTTGATCGACGGTGGTGGAGCGCGGCAGGATGTAGGAATCGGGGAGGAAGAATCCTTCCATTGTGGCAGAGGATGGAAGCGCGAGGACCTGGGGTGCAGTCCTCGCAGCGGCGAGAAATGCTTCGGGTGAAATATCCAGCCCCGAGGTTGGGAGCGAAGCGGCGATCTCTTCCATCCGCCAGCCTGAGAGAATCACGAAGTTGATATCTGCGGGAGTCGCATCCTGCAATTCGCGGGTGATGTCAATAATTGAAAGCGCGGGGCTGAGGGTGTAATCGCCAGCCTGAATGGTGAGGTCGAGACCCGTGTAAACCACGTAATCATAAAAAGCCTGTGCGCTTACAATAATAGATGATTGCTCAAGCCGCGTGGCAACCGAAGCAATGGACTCGCCTTGCTCGATGCGGAAGGTTTGCTCCACGCCATTTGGATTTAACGGCGTCGTGAGCAGGTCGCCATGCGACAGCAGGCGCGTGGAGTATTCGATGCGGTCTGAAATGGAAAGCGCGCGCGCGGGAACGCCATAAAGCATGGTCGCGCGCGCGGGAATATAGCCAAGCGCGAGATAGATGGCAGCGAAAACACACAGGGCAATAAATGCAAGAATGAAATGATATTGATAACGGCGCATGAGAGGGGAAAGGATGAAGGATGAATTATGAAGGATGAGGAGGGCGTGTTACGTGTTGCCTGTTTCGTGTCTGTGCGCTTCAAGATAGGATTGCAAAATAACCACGGCGGCGAAGGCGTCTTGATGACCTGCACGTTTTTTTCTTGAAACGCCAAGTTGAATGCGTGCGGCGCGGGCGTCTTGCGTGCTGAAAGATTCATCCCAGAGTTCGATGGGAATGTTCGTTTGATTTTTTAGTTCATCGGCAAAGCGACCTGCACGGCGACCCGCGGGGTTTGGATTGCCGTCTTCGTCAAACGATTGACCAATGACGATCAAGGTCACATCGTTTTGCGCGGCAAGATCAGCAACTTGCGCGGCGTCAATGGCACGCGAGACATGCTCAACAACTTTAAGCGGAGTTGCAATGGTGGCGGTGGCATCACTGAGCGCAACGCCGATTCTTTTTTCGCCATGATCTACGGAGAGGATTCGCATTTGAGGGTTCCAAGGGAGAAGTAAAAATGGAGCTGTAATTTACTTGGTTTCAACTGAAATGTTGAAAGGGATGAGTGGCAGCCACTTCCACCATGAGGGAGTGATGGCGATTTGGGGGGCTTCGCGCAAAGATAATTTGGAAACCAATTCGTCTTTGATCGATTCGGGCTTGTGTCCGCGCACAATGGAAAAGACTTGCATCGCATCCACTTGACGGAGCAGGGTGCGGGTCACTTCCAACTCAAAATGACTGACGCCTGAATTGTCGGTTGATGGGTCGGTGATCACTTTGTAGGCTGGCAAAGCCGTCGCCGCGAAACCATTTTCGGCGGAGGCGTTCAACGTGGAAAGTGAAAGCTGGCGCAGGTCATCATCTAAAACATAGCGCGCTGAAAATTCAACTTGCATGGTCAAGACGAGTGTTTTTCCAGGTTCACCCGCCGGCGGCGTAAAATTCTCTTCGATGATCTGAGCGACCTCAAAAGTATCCAGCAACAAAATATCAGCGGGGGCGATCTGCGCGCGCAATTTAGACTCGGCATCGCGGCGCAAATTATCCATCACGACCTCGCGCAGTTTTGCGCGGTCTTCATCAGTTGCGCCGATGAGTTGGGAATTCGAGCCGCCTTTGAGCGGATCGGGATTCGTGACCGAGATCGAAAGTCCCAGCGAACCTTCGACGATGGTGATCGTATCTGCGGCGGCGTTTCCCTGTACGCCCGCATCCAGCGCCTCAATTGGCACATCCACAAACTCGTCAATGCCAGCGGGCAGGCGGGTATTGTTCAAAGTAGCAAAGCGTGTGGAGGATTCATTCACGACTACCGTGCCAGCGGAAATTTCCACTTCATCTTGACTCAAATTCGTAAAGCGCACCACGCCCTTTGATTTGGATTTCGGCGCAGAGATTTGACTAGCGATGGCAAGCGATTGTTCCGCGCTGACAGTTGCGGATATTTTCTGGGAGGGAATCAACCCTGTGACAGATATGGACTCCGTCGTTTCGCTCGCGGCAACAGGAATAATGATGCTTTGAGTTTTTGCTTCGGGATAGAGAATCAGCGTGGCACGTGGGACGAAGAGACTGGCCAATGCCAGAACCGCTACAACTCCCGCCGTGAAAGTGAGGATGCGCCCAAGCAGAGATGTGCGCCAGGGGGCTTCCTTCTCGTAAACACTCTCGCGGAGTTGTCTCAGGTCGCGGCGCGGAGTTTTCGGGATGCGGCGAATTCTTGGAGCAGAATCAGGCCACGGGTTGCGCTGTGCCTTGGTCGTCGAGACAAAGACTGGAATACCTAGCGATTCTGCGTCGCGTCTCACTTTGGCACGGCGGGTGACGAGTCCCAACTGCGCTCCGAGAGAATCTGCGTGGCGTTGTAAAACTTTCAGATCCAGAATACGCAAGGTGACTTTCGCATATTTCGGCCAGACCAGCAAAATCCGCGGCGTCTTTGCCCACGATAATTTATCGCGGACAGAGATCAGGTCATCGTGAGATTCGAGGGTAATAATTTGGGTTTTCAAAGGGGATTAACCATGATGAACGGAGATAAACAGAGATGTTTAAGGCGGTTTATTACTTTGCCAACTTCCATGTTGGGGATGGATAAAGACGGCGGAGTTGTATTTTTGGTTGTCCGAAATTAATGAGCAGGCAAGCAGGTAAACCTGTCGCACGCAGATAATTGAACGCTTGCCCCATGTGGTCATTCGTAAGAGCAGAAACTGCCTTCAACTCCACAATCACAAAATCATTCACAAGCATATCCAGATAAAACTCACCAACCACAACTCCATCATAATTAACTTTCACAGGATGCTGTTGTACAACCTTCAGCCCATCTTTTTTCATTTCGTGGAAATGAGCATTTTCGTACACTTTTTCGATAAAGCCTATTCCGAGTGTATTGCTAACTTTATAAGCGCAGCCAATGATTCTTTCAGTGATTTTATCTATTTCAACATCGCCCACATAACACCTCGCTTATAAAATCCATCAAAAATATCTCTGTTCATCTCCGTTCATCTCTGGTTCAAACTTCTTGCCTTTTCCACCAACCCTGGCAAAGTCTTCAAAAACAACTCCACATGTGCAGGCGTGGAATCAACGCCCAAGGTAACTCGCAGGGAGCCTAGCGCCCAATCACGAGAGTAACCAAGTGACGTGATCACCTCGCTTGGCTCAGGATTACCCGTTTTGCACGCCGAGCCAGAGGAGCAGGCGAAACCCGCTGAATCGAGCATTTGCAACAGCAGGTTGCCATCCACATCCTTGAAAACAAACGAGGCATGATTCGGCAAGCGGTTTTCAGGATGCCCCGTCAACTTAGAATCGGAAATCCCTTCAAGCACCCGCCCAACAATTTGGTCACGCAGCGGTCTGACGTGCGCCGTGCGTGCTTCGCGTTCTTCGGCAGCGAGGCGCAACGCCTCGGCAAAACCCACGATGTACGGCACATTTTGCGTCCCTGCCCGCAGACCAAATTCCTGCCCGCCACCTGTCAGGTGCGGCATCAACTTTGTCCCCTTGCGGACGTATAACGCCCCCACCCCTTTTGGTCCGTAAAATTTATGCCCGCCGAGCGACATCAAATTCACGCCGAGTATTTCGACATTCACATCCAAATACGCGGCGGCTTGGACGGCGTCTGTGTGGAAAACAACATTACTACTACGCGCAACGGCGGCAAGCTCGGCAATTGGGTTGATCGTGCCGATTTCGTTGTTGGCGTACATCACAGACGCCAGAGCGGTATCACTACGAATCGCCTTGCTCAGGGAAGCAGGCGAAACCGCTCCGTGTTCGTCCAAGTCTAACCATTCGAGCAGGAAACCGAATTCTTTTTCAAGCTGTTCGGCTGTTCTGCTAACCGCATGATGTTCATTTCTAGCCGTAAGAATCCACTTCTCTCCCGAGGTTTTCCGTCTTGCGAGCGCTGACCCGCGAAGCGCGAGGTTGTCTGATTCAGAACCACAGGATGTAAAGATGATTTCCTCTGGTCTGCAATGAAGCACATCAGCAACTTTCTCGCGCGCATCATCCACCGCTGTCTCGGCTTTCTGTCCGTAGCGGTGGATTGAAGATGGATTCCCATAGGATTCACGGAAATACGGAATCATCGCATTGAGCACGCGGTTGTCAACGGGAGTAGTGGCGGCATAATCAAAATAAATCATGGGGGGGATTATAGCAAACAATTTTGCTGGGGTGATAAAATAGATGAGCAAATCCAACAACTCAAAACAGGTGCAACATGAGCGACTTTCTCAATTATCTCAACACAGCCGATCTTGATACGCTGACAAAAACCCCTGGCATTACACATCCCATCGCAGAAAGCATCATTGCAGCACGACCTTTTAATTCAGTGGATGATTGCATAAACGTGCGCGGCATGGGAAAAAACCTGCTGACGCGGATGCAATCCACTTTTGAGGCGGGAGAAAATGCTCCAGAAAGCCGAGCCATGATTCAAGTGGATGAAGAAGCGGCTCCCGCTCCCCTTGAGCTGAGTCAGCCTCCGAAAGAATCTGCCAAAGCTGAGGATTCTTTTCTCTCGCGTTTGGGGCGGGCGCTTCTCGTTTTTATCAGAGCCTTGTTTCGACTGATCGCCATCGCGCTAGTCATCGGCGGAATCGGCGCGGGGATCTATTACGGACTGCCGTACATCAATCAAAAAGTGATCGTACCCATCGAAAAAAACAGAATCCAAATTAGCAAGCTCACATCTGAAATTGAGTCATTGCAAACACAACTCGACGAAACAAACAGCCGCATGGATGCGTTGGAAAAATCCATCGAAGCACACAGTGCATCGCTCACCAAGCTGGATGAAATACAAGCAACGCTTGAAAGTGAAATCCAAACCAGCCAGTCCGAAACTTTGTTGCAACTGAAACAGGAAGTGATGTTCACACGCGCATTGGATATGCTCGGGCGCGCAAGACTCTACCTGGCGCAAAGTAATTTTGGGCTGGCGCGCGAAGATGTAAACTCAGCGCGTGACCTGTTGGTGACTCTGCAAACTGAAACAAAAGATGAAGCGCGCGGTCAGGCAATTGCACGGTTAGATCTGGCGCTTGGCAACCTGCCCGCCTTCCCCGTCGTTGCCGCCGGTGATCTGGAAATTGGATGGCAAATATTAATGAGCGGCGAAGTCCCAGCCACGGCAACACCCGCGCCGACAATTGAGCCAGTTCCAAATGCGCTACCATAAACTTAAAGTTGATGTTGTAAAAGGCGTTGTAATTAAAAATCTTCACAACGACATAACTGAATGCAAAAACCTTACCTCGTCACTTACAATTCATAAAGGGATAAACATATACCAATGAAAAAGTTACCAATGCTTGTAATAGCTGGGGGAATTATTTTTAGTGCAGCAATTTTTGCGGCGCAATTAGGACTAGACAATGACACAGGTTGGGGAAGAGGAAGGATTTTTATAGCAGGCATAGGAATAGCTTTAATACTTATCAACCTAGTCATAATTAAGTATGAAGGAAAAATAGCACAATTGCTTAAGAAAATTACTACTTTATCCAAAAAAATTATAATTTTCAACACATCCGGCACAATAAAATTCTATATACTCATAACAACAGTATTTGTAATTAGCACTTATTTTTGGTACGCGCATCCGACACTTAATACAGAATCTAAATTTGATTATTATGGCAGAATGGCAATTGCGTTTAAAAACAAACAACTCCAATTACTTGAAGAGCCATCTCAAACGCTGTTATCCCTAAGCGATCCTTATAATTACACATTAAGGGATGAAGCAAACTTAGTGGACAAATTTCCAATTGACATCTCTTTATACAAAGGAAAATTTTATTTTTACTGGGGACCCGGGCCAAGCATACTCTTAACATTTTTTAATAGTGAACAGATTGCCAGCATCAAAGATAAACATATTGCATTTATCTTTATCTCTGGCTTGTTTTTATATTTATTACTTTTTATCCTCAAGATTTGGAACCAGTTCAAACAGACTTTGCCTGTTTGGTTTGTTATTATATTCATATTAACACTTGGTCTATCAGCACCAGCAACTTGGATGATTCGAAAATCTGCAATCTACGAATCTGCAATATTTGGGGGACAGTTTTTTCTCATTGGAGGATTTTACTGGATATACACCTCACTTGGTAAAGAAAACATAAGCCATAGCAAATTATTGTTGGGCAGCATACATTGGGCATTTGCATTAGCTACAAGATTAACCACTTGGCCGGTGATCCTGTTTAGTACAGCAACCACATTACTGTTTATATTAAAAGATTACAGAACCGTTCCCATTAAAGGAATAATATCAAAAACCATACTATTATCCCTACCGCTCATGTTAGGAGTAGCTGGTTTAGGCTGGTATAACTGGGCTAGGTTCGACTCTGTGAGCGAATTTGGAACTCGATACCAGCTAGCCAACGTTGATTATAATAAATTTAAAGAGACTTTTTCTCTAAACTATATGCAAAGAAATTTGCATAATTATTTTACATACCCAGTTGAGGTGCAGCAAAAATTTCCTTATCTCAAACCAGTTGAAAATACACTCTCAAACGAGAGGATGGCTGGCTTTATTTACACGTCGCCCTGGATATTATTTGTATTTATTCCTCTTTTTCGATTTCTATATGCCTATAGCACAAAACAAGATGGGTCGGTTTTTACGCCACTAGAAGCATGGTTTTTTATCACCATCGGCGCATCATCCATGATAATGCTATTATTAATTCTCTCTTTCTATTTTCCAGCCATGCGGTATCTCGAAGACTTCATACCCCTATATTTCTTAATCACTTTCTTTATATTAGCAAAAGAATATAATTTAAGTAGGGGCAGTCTTATATCTCAACTTTATTTACTTTTGTTTGCCACATTAGGATTTTGGTCGATCACAACAAACTCGCTTTTAGCTTTACCAAAGGAACACATTGTAAACATAATAAGAAGTGCAAAACAAATTTATAACTGGATAATTTTTTGGTAAAAGAAATATGTAATATCTGTCTTTTTTCGGATGTTATAATTTGCATATTATTACTTTTCAGGAGAATATTTTCAATGGCACAAAAAATAAAATTTGGTACAGATGGTTGGCGCGGAGTTATCGCCGAAGATTACACATTCGATAATGTGCGCCGCTGTGCGCAGGGTTTTGCAAACTACATGCTGGCGCAGGGCAAAAAAGGACAGTTCGTTGTTGTTGGACATGATATGCGATTCAGCAGTGAGCATTTTGCGGCGGCTGTCGCGGAAGTGTTGGCGGGCAACGGCTTGAAGGTTTATCTGACTCAGGAAGCCACGCCGACACCTGTCATTGCCTACGCCGTGGTGGACAAGAAAGCCGCGGGCGCGATCAACATCACCGCCAGCCACAACCCCCCCACCGACAACGGATTCAAAGTCCGCAACAACACGGGCGGCGCGATTGACCCCGAAGGATTGATCCAGATCGAAACGGGCATCCCTGATGACATCAAAGATGTGAAACGCAAAAATTATAAGGAAGCCGTCGCCGCTGGCGAGATTGTCAAGTTTGATGCGGCAACTCCATACATTGAGCACCTCACCCGTGACGGCTTGATCGATCTGCAACCCATCAAAGATGCGGGACTGACCGTGATGGTAGATACGATGTGGGGCAACGGTATGGGCTGGTTCCCGCGCCTGCTGACAGGCGGAAAGACGCGTGTGATCGAAATTCACAACCACCGCAATCCATCCTTCCCTGAGATGAAACGCCCCGAACCCATTCAGCCGAATATTGACGTGGGTTTAAAGGCGACAGTGGATAACAAAGCCGACGTGCTGCTCATCACCGACGGCGACGCAGACCGCTGTGGAATTGGCGACGAGAACGGCGAGTTCATTAATCAACTGCGCGTGTTTGGTTTGCTCGCCTATTACATGCTCGAAATCCGCGGCGAACGCGGTGACATTGTGAAGACGCTTTCCACAACCAACATGCTCAACAAACTTGGCGAGTTGTACGGCGTACCTGTCCACGAGACCGGCGTAGGATTCAAATATGTTGCGCCCATGATGACCGAGACCAACGCCCTGATCGGCGGCGAAGAAAGCGGCGGCTATGCCTTCCGCGGCAATGTGCCCGAACGTGACGGAATTTTAGCTGGCTTATACATGCTCGATTTCATGGTCAAGACAGGCAAGAAACCGACCGAGTTGCTCAAGGATCTGTTTGCCAAAGTCGGCGGCGAGTATTTCTACGACCGCATCGACAGCCCATTCAGCGGCGACCCCGAAGAACGCAAGCAAATCATCCGCGACAATTACCCTGCCACATTGGGCGGATTGAAGGTAACAGAAGTTGTCACAGTGGACGGTTTCCAATTCAAGATGGAAGACGGCGGCTGGATGTTGATCCGCTTCTCTGGTACAGAACCGATCTTGCGCGTTTACACCGAAACCCGCCACAAAGACAAGGTCAAGGCAATTTTGGAAGATGGTTTGAAGGTTGCAGGCATAAAGTAAAGTAAGAAAAGAAGTGCATTAAGTGTCAAAGTGTCGGAAGTGTCAAAGTTGAAAGATGACATTTCCGACACTTATATTTCACAAAAAATTGCGTACCATTTTCTAATTCATCCTTCATCCTTTATCATTCATCCTTTCTTATGCTCCTCACCGACACCCATTGCCACCTTGATTACAACAAATTCGATTCTGACCGCGCGGAGGTAATTCAACGCGCAACTGATTCAGGGTTGATTCGGCTGCTTGTGCCGGGACTCGACCAAACTTCCAGCGTGGCGGCGGTTCGGTTGGCAGAATCAACTGCCAGCGTGTATGCCGCGGTCGGGTTCCATCCAACTGACCTGGAGGAATTCTCCGAAAGCACATTCCAGCAAGTGAAGGATTTGGCAAAACATCCAAAAGTGGTTGCCATCGGCGAGATCGGGCTGGACTATTATTGGGTCAAGGAAAATGACAAGCGTGCATTTCAACGTGAAGCACTGAAACAACAATTGCAATTTGCAAAAGAAATAAACAAGCCGGTCATCATCCACATGCGTGAGGAAAATGATGCGTGGTTTGGCGAAGCCTCGCAAGACCTGCTGAAAATTTTGGAGGAATGGCAAAGCAATTTACAGGGCACGCTCGCAGAAAAACCCGGTGTGCTTCATTCGTTCAATGGCAATCTCGAAACCGCGCAAAAGGCGCTGTCGCTCAATTTTTATCTCGGAATCACAGGTCCCGTGACCTACAAAAACGCCGGCGAAAAGCGCGAAATCATCAAACAACTGCCGCTTGAAAAAATTCTGATCGAAACCGATTCGCCTTTTCTCGCTCCCGTGCCAGTTCGTGGCAAAAGGAACGAACCTGCCTATGTTCATCATATTGCTGATAAAATAGCAGAAATCCATTCCAAAAGCCCTGCAGAGATTGCCGCTCTGACCACCGCCAACGCGGCCCGGCTCTTTGCGTGGGGAGACTGATTTGAACGTGGTAACTTTTATCTCACCTGTACTCGAAGAAATTAAACTCGTTGAAGAACGGATGCGGACTCAAGCGGATGATTCACACCCCGACTTGCGTGCCGCCCTTGAGCATTTACTTGCCGCCGGAGGCAAGCGCATCCGGCCTACCCTTGGCATGCTCGTTGGAAATATGCTGGGTGCGCCCCTTGAAAAACTCATCACACTCGGCGCGGCAGTGGAGCTTTTGCACACCGCAACACTCGTCCACGACGATCTGATCGACGGCTCGTTGCTGCGGCGCGGCATGGCTACATTGAATGCGCGTTGGTCACCTCCTGCCACCGTCTTAACTGGCGATTTCCTGTTTGCGCGCGCAGCAATCTCTGCCGCTGAAACAGACCACTTGCCTTTGATGAAATTATTCTCCGAAACATTGGCAACCATCGTCAACGGCGAGCTGACTCAAATGTTCACCTCGCGCGGGTTGATCAGCCGCGACAATTACTACAAACGTATTTACGCCAAAACCGCCTCATTATTCGAAATGACTTCGCGCGCGGCGGCAATGGTCAGCCCGGTTGATGAAACAATAGTCGAAGCCATGCGTGATTTTGGATATCAGATCGGCATGGCATTCCAAATTGTCGATGATATTCTGGACTTCAACGGCGAGCAAGCCGCTGTCGGAAAACCGCTCGGCTCAGACTTACATAACGGCTTGGTCACCCTCCCAGCCATTTACTACGCCGAAGCGAATCCAAACGACCCGGATGTCTTATCCCTGCCCAACGGCGGTTGGACAAACACAGAAAATATGACACGTCTTGTGGATAATATCCGCATGAGCAATTCGTCAGAACAAGCCATGCTTGAGGCCGATCAACATATTGAGCGCGCCCTCGACAGACTCAATGCGATGGAACCCTGCGCCGAACGCGAAGCGCTGGAGAACCTCGCAAGATATATTGTGGATAGAAATGTGTAAACAAGTTTTCAGGTTGGCAAGTTAGATAATCAATCTGCTACCTAAATTCTTTCACACTTCATCCTTCATCCTTCAAAATTTATCCTTTCCCCTCCCATGCCAAACTCACGCAAACCCTTCCGTATTAATGTCGGCTTTATTGCCCATGAGGAAATCGGACGCAACCATGATTTCCCATTTACATTTGACCAGATCACCCTCGGCGACGATCTTGAACTGCGCAACTTTGACGGCATTGTCAACATTGGCAGAACGCCGCAAGGACTGGTGGTTCAGGCGGATTTTTCAGCAGAAACCACGCTTCAATGTGTGCGCTGCCTGACCGACTTTAATCATAAACTCGACTGGTCATTCACAGAGCTATATGCCTTCGACGATCGCTCTGAAACAGAATCCGAATTGATCCTGCCTGAAGATGCGCAAATTGACCTATCCACCCTCCTGCGCGAATATGCAATTCTCGAAGTGCCCATCAGCCCCATCTGCAAACCTGATTGCGAGGGACTATGTGCCGAGTGCGGGCAGAATCTAAACGAAAAAGATTGCGGTCACAACCCCATCCAGCCCGATTCCCCATTTGCGAAACTCAAAGACTTGCTGTAAAAAGGTGTAGGTCACGCTTTTAGCGTGACCTACTGTATTAACATGAAAACAGCCATCCAAAAGACCATTGGAATTATCGTCACCTTTATTTTGATTGGGGGAATGATTTTTTTACGTGCAAGGATCAGCGCCACCGGATTTGATTTTCAAAGTTCAAACTTCACCTTCTTCTGGCTGGCGGGACGCATGGTTATGGAAGGTGAAAATCCATACGACGAAACACAATATCTTGCGGGGCATGAAACTTACGGCATTAAATGGCAGCCCAATAAGATATTCCCCTACCCACTGCCGCTGGCCATTTTTTGTGTTCCACTCGGACTTCTCTCATTGCCCGCCGCATATATTACCTGGCAGATCATTACCCTTATCATCGTAGCGGTGACGATCTTTATTTTATTAAATCACTGGGAGGAAACCGCTCCCATGCGGTTGCTTGTTCCTGTTTTTGCCGCAATGTTTTTCTTTGGTCCGCTGTACCTTACTTTGCACACAGGTTCGATTGGTGTAATTGCGGTGCTGGCAATCATGGGTGCGATTCTCCTGCTCGAAAAAGACAAGTCCCTGCTGGCCGGGATCGCCCTCTCATTGACCATACTCAAACCGCCACAAGGGCTGACGATCCTGTTGCTCGCGGGGATCTGGTTTCTTGCACGGCGTGACTGGAAGGCGATCTACGGTGTTGCAATTGGCGGAGTTGCGTTGTTAATTATTGGCATGATTCAAGACCCGCTGTGGGTGATCAAATTTCGCGGCGCAAGCGAAGCCGTGATGGATAGGACTCTCGGTGTCCATTCGAATGTGTGGGCGTTTGCCTATTTAGCGTGCAAGGGCGCATCGCCATGTTCCACGCTTCTTGGCGCGACCTTGGGGCTGACCCTGCTTGGGTTGGGTGGATTCTTCCTTTGGCAGAATCAGTCCAACGTTACGGCGTGGGAGGCGTTTAACGTCATTCTGCCGATCGCATTTGTATCCACTGTTTATTTGTGGGCCTATGACCAGATTCTGTATATCATCCCGATTGTGTGGATTATCGGTACACTTGTGGAAAGAACAAAAAGCTATATTTACGCATTTATTTTTTTGATCGTGCTTGATCTCTATTCATTTTTCGCGCTCATAGAACAGGCGGGCACATCGAAAGACTTGTGGAGTTTGGGGACTACGATCATTGTGCTGGGGATGGTAATTTGGTTGAACATCCGCTCTGATTCAGTGGTTGAGAAAGGCACTCCTGCAATCATGTGATTCCATTTCAAACTTTATTGCAATCATAATGCAAGGCTTGCAACAGTGCCCCCGGCATAGTAAACTACATGCCATGAAAACAACAATGGAAATACAAACCTGCGACTGGAAAGCACGTTAGTTCTTCGTATCTGTGCGAAAACGGGCTGTCCATAAATGTGGACAGCTTTTTATTTGCCATAAACATGTTGTAACGAGAGCGATTTGATCGCGAATGGAAAGAAATGGCATTAACAACTGGTGTGGAAGAAACATATTACAAGAGCTTTGTGCTCACTGAAGATGGGTTGAAGGAATTCCGTAAAATTATGGAAAACGCCGCCCAGCGTTTTCCCGCGCCTGCTGAGGTTGTGTACACAATCGTCACGTCTGATTTTCGATACTTCGAAACCAAACGAATTGAAGATGTGATCCACGATCTTGAGGTACAGAAGAGAAGCATTATCCAACTTATCATGCAAGCGGACTTTACGGAACAACCTCTCCGGATCGAAGGCGATATCATTCATAAAACGCGGGAAAATTGGAATATTCGCTTAACTTTCAGTATTCTTCAAAAAGAGTTATGGGATACCCACCACGACAAGATCAGCGTCCGCGTCGTATCTGAAGAAAGAAAGTGGGCATCAGATTACATTGACAGGCTTGAAGAGCAAGTTTACAGAACGCCAAGAGGAAATCGCGCACCGGATATTATCTTCTGGCTGTTTGCCATTCCGCTATCTGTGTTGATTTCAACATATTTATCGCACATCGTTACCCCAAAACCCTGGCTCGCAGAACCCTTTGCGCGCGCGTGGTTTTTTGCCTACACGCTGGCGTCCATACTGATGGTGATTGTCGGCGCAGCGAGAAGTTTCTTCAACTACAACCCGCACGGGTTTCGACTATTGTTCGGACCCGAGTCAAGTTTCGCGTGGGGGCAAGGAAAAGCAAATTTCGAAGAGCGGGAGCAAATAAGGCAATACGCCTTTTGGATCGTCGGCGCTATTTTCATCTTCATCCTGCTTACCAGCATTAATTTTGCCATGAGATAAATCACCTTGCAACATATTACGGGACATAGTAAACTACACGCTATGAAATATAGATCTGCTTACCCAATGGTGACAACGACCATGGCCATGCGTAACATAATGCGAATGGAAATGTTCTGTCGCGCTGATTGGAAAGCACGTTAGGTTTATACACCTGAACAAAAACGGGCTGTCCATTTCGCGGACGGCCTTTTTTATTGTAATAGCCATGTCATTGCGAGGCGATGCGCTTCCGCCGAAGCAATCTCCTACACAACTGGGGATTGCTTCGCAAAGTGCGCTCGCAATGACATATCAAACGGAGTAACCTTATGCCCGAAAATATCCTAATTGCAGTTGCCTGGCCGTATGCCAATGCTGAAATTCATGTCGGAAACCTGACAGGTTCTCACTTGCCCGGCGATATTGCCGCACGTTATCACCGCCTGAAGGGGAACAAGGTGCTGATGATCACCGGCACCGACTCACACGGCACACCCGTCACCATGAGCGCGGATAAACTCGGCAAGCCGGTCGAGGAAGTGTACAAGTCATATCACGAGGGCTTCATCGAGTTATTCAAGCAGATCGGCATCTCGTATGACCTGTACACCACCACCCACAGCGAGAACCATTTCAAGGTTTCACAGACCATCTTCCTCGCGCTGCAAAAGAACGGATTCCTTTTCAAGAAGACGGAGCCGCAATGGTTTTCGCCCGGACTAAGTCGCTTCCTGCCTGACCGCTACATCGAAGGGACTTGCTACATCTGCGGCACCGATGGCGCGCGCTCGGATCAATGCGATGCCTGCGGAAATGTGCTCGACCCCACCAAACTTATCAACCCGAAATCAAAGGTCGAAGGCGATACGTCTTCGCCGGAACTGCGCGACACCGAACATTATTTCATTGACCTCTCGAAGCTCGAACCCGATGTCATCAAATATCTCAAGGACCGCGCAAGCTACATGCGCGACACCGTGCTGGGCGAGTCGCTGAGAAAGGTCGAAGCCGAGGGACTCAAGCCGCGCGCGATCACCCGTGACCTTGATTGGGGAATTCCCCTGCCCGCCAGTGAAACAGGTTGGGAGACGAAAAAACTTTACGTGTGGTTTGAAGCCGTTATCGGGTATCTCTCTGCTCCCATTGAGTGGAGTCAGGTATCGGGTAATAAAGATGCGTGGCGCGATTGGTGGACAAATCCCAAAGCGAAGCAATATCATTTTATTGGCAAGGACAACATCTTCTTCCACACATCGCTCTGGCCCGCTGAGTTGATGGGCGTTGGAAGCGCGTTCATGGAAATTTTCACCGGCGAAGAAGTCCCGCTGATTTTGCCATACGATGTGCCCGCCAATCAATTCATGAATCTCGAAGGCAAGAAGATCAGCGGCTCGCGCAACTGGGCAGTCTGGGGACGTGATGCCCTGACCCGTTTTGACCCTGATGCGCTGCGCTATTACCTGACCGTCAATATGCCCGAGAGCAAAGACAGCGATTGGGATTGGAAGGAATTCGTGGCGCGCAACAACAACGAACTGGTGGCGACCTGGGGCAACCTTGCGAACCGCGTGCTGGCGTTCTGTTATAAGAATTGGGATGGGCAGGTGCCCGATGTGGATTTGTCCACGCTGCGCCCCACCGACCTTGAGCTGCTGGCCACCATCGAAAATGGATTCAACGCTGTGGGTGCGGAACTCGAAGCCGTGCGCCTGCGTTCTGCCTTGGGTGAAGCGATGAAACTCGCCACGGTGGTCAATCAATATCTCGACGTCAATGCGCCGTGGTCTGCCATCAAAGTGGACAAAGACGGCGCGTCGAAAACGGTTTACACCGCGCTCAAAGCCATTGACTCGCTCAAGGTGATGTTCGCCCCGTTCCTGCCGTTCACCTGCGAAAAACTGCACGGCTTCTTCAACTACGAAACTCCGCTCTTCGGCGAGCAATACACCGAGACGGTCAAAGACTCACTCGGCGAGCATACGGTTTTGAGATACAAGCCCGTTGAAGGATTGCAATGGAAACCCAGCGAGTTACAACCTGGGAAGAAGTTGAATCAGCCGGGTCCGCTGTTTAAGAAGTTAGAAGAAAGCGTAGCGGAAGAAGAACGTGCGAGATTAGGAAAGTAAACATAAAAATCGGATGTCATCTTGACATCCGATTTCTCTTTACTTGTCTTGCGAAGAATGACAAAGGAAGACGCGGAATTTACGCATGGGAAAGAATGAAAAAAAATCCCCGCTTATCTGCGGGGATATAAATGTTACACGGTCTCTAATTGGACGATTTTCAGCATGTCAGGCTTGACCCGCGTGCTAAGAGCGAGGATTTCAATACCGACCACGCAATTATTTTTGTCAAAATCCAAGATGACGCCAGGCTGAACTTCTTCGGATTCAACAATTTCGCTATCATCAAGACGTAAGTAAAGAGCGTCATTTTCCTTATCAACTTTTAGTTTCATTTCTTGCTCCTTAATCTTCGGTCAAAAAACAATGTGACAATCCGTTTTGGAGAAATGGCGGGGTTTACAACAACATGTAAAACATGGTTTTCTTTTTCTGCAATTACTTTTGAGAAATGTAAATTACCATCTTCGCCAGTGAATATATTTTCTGAGTCATTCAAAGCGCGCCAAACCCAATCTTCTGAAATATTGCGTTCTTTCATCATATCTGTAGCATGTTTTGAGAAGATGTATTTAATCATGGCAAAGTTATTTTAGCACAGAACATAGGAGGAGTTTTTCTTCACCAGCCACGGATCAATCCAGCCATCGGCGTTGAGTCGCGGGTAGAGTTTGCGGGTTTCGGTCATGAGGGTTTCCCCCGAGTGTGTGACATGCTCAAATTACACGGCAGAAGTGGTCGAAGAGAGTGCGTCGCACTTAATTGGATTCTGCCTACCCGAAGACTCTGCTCATTCCTCATCCGCTTCGGAGGGAATCGGCAGCGCTTTGACAAATCCCTTGATGCGGAATTTCTCCACGTATTCACGTACCACCCAATAATCCAAACCAACCTGTTCGGCAATATCGAAGATGCTGTGCTTGCCTTCAAATTTATTCATGATCTTTTCGATGGCACGGTTCAGATCCCAGTTTTCGCGCCAATCCACCCAGAGACCGTAGCCGCTGAGGAAAACCGGTCCGCGAAAGGTGCGCCGTGGAATATAATTGCTGGCATAAATGCGGACAACTTCCTCGGCTACGTCCACGGCGTTGAGAAGCATATCCTCATGGATGACGTCGAGGTTGTCGTCGCTGGTGTGATATTCAGGATACGGAAAGCGGCTGAGTGAAATGCACGGCACGTTGACTCCAGGTCCGTTGATGATACGTTCGTCGTTGGGCGCCACCTGCGCAAACTCGCCCTCGCGAAATTCCTTGTTCTGCTTGGAAATCACATGGCGGGCAATGCGATCCAACAAATGATTATCCTGCCGCGTGCGTTGCAAAGCCAGTGTGCTTTGATTGCCTGTGGAATCGAGAAACATTCCGCCGCGCAAATTTGGAATGAGACTTTCGTTGTTGGCAAGATAGGCAACCGTGCCAATCGTCTCAGGTCCGAACCAGAAGCGGACGCTCATCGAGCCAGCAGGCAGCGGATTCTCAGCCAGTCGCCGCGCCAGTTCAATTTCGCAGACTACGCCAGAGCCGTTGTCGTTGGCTTGGGCGGGGTGACAGGTATGGGATTGGATGATGAATTCGCCCGCTGCGGGGTTTGCTCCGCCCGCAGGGTGAACCACGCCCACGCCGATGCGGAATCCATTTTCAGGGTCGGTGGTAAATTCAGAGCGGATGACGGCGTGATATTTCTTGTCACGGGGCAATTGATCGAATGTATTTTTTGAAAGACAAAATCCCCAACTGCGTTCGTAATATTTGAATTCCCACGGAATTGCATTCGGGCGTTTTTCGTTGTAACGCAAATAGGGCGCAAGTTCATCCCAAGTCAGAATTTTATCGATCGGCAGGGAATATGAAATGATATGCAGTGGATTGTTTTTGAAATCCACAACCCGCTTGCCGTCTTCGGTTTCGAGATAGGCTTCATGCACGACATAACGCTCAGGAACTTTCCAGGTCCACACTTGAGTCAGCGGGGCATAATTTTCGGTGGCGTAATTTGCGGAGTTGGGCATGTGAGAGCCGATGATGGCGAGAGTTTTATCCATGTCATCGGAGGCGAGCGTGCGGTTGAGATTTAGAAATTCAGCGAGAACAGATTTTAGGGAGGAGTAGGGTTTCATGATTCACCAGAGCTAATTGAGATTTGATTAAAAATAATCCACAGATTATACAGATTTCACAGATTTTTTGTCTGCGAACCTGTAAAGCCTGCGGATAAATTATTTTTGGATTTTACCTTACCACTGAGGCGCGGAGTTTTTCTTGTTTTTTTCTCAGTGACTTCGTGACTCAGTGGTTAAGTCTTTTCGCTTCTGAAAAACTAGCCGAATAACTTTTGCAAACGTTGCAAACCTTCTTTGATTTGCAAGGATTTCATTTTCCAGGTGCCGACAATGCCAAATGGAATGAACAACACAAAAAGCACGTAGACCGCGCCGCTGATAAAACTTGCGCTTTCACCAATGTAACGGCGCAAACCGAAATCAAGCAGGCGATAGACCACAGCCCCAACCAATGCGCCGCTCAACGTCCCCACGCCGCCGATGAGGATGATGAGCAGGGCTGTGACGGTAAATCCCATGTTGGCGATATTCGGGCTGACGATGGGTTGATAAAGCGTGTGCATGAAACCAGCCAGCGCGGCGGTTAGTGACGAAAGCGTGAGCGCGGCGAGTTTGAAGTAGAAAGTGTTGTAACCCAACATGCGCGCGCGTCCTTCGTTCTCGCGGATGGCAACACAGACCCGTCCTGTGGGCGAATCGACAAAGCGTTTGTAAAGCAGGTAGACCAAAATTAATATCGTCAGGGCTATGAAATAAAAGCGAAGTCTCTCGTTGGCGGGGCTGATGAATGCCGGCACGATCACGCCTTGCAAGCCAACATCCGCGCCTGTGTAGGGTCCCATTTCACTGGACATGACTACGATGTGAAAGACCGAGCCAAGCCCAAGTGTGACCAATGCAAATGTGATGCCTTTGACACGCGGCAGGACCAGCCCAAACAAAATGGCTTGCACAATGGCGGCGATAAAAACCAATCCAAGTGTGGCGGGTAGAGATAAGCCGAAGGTCTTGATCGAAATACCCGTTAGATATGCGCCGACGCCGAAGAACATGGAATGTCCAAAAGACAACATGCCTGTGATGCCGAAGATCAGGTCAAAACTTAAGGCGTAAAGCGCGAGGATGAAAATTTCGATCGCGAGTCCCTGCGCAAATTTTGAGTTGCCGCTTTCGTTGGCGAAAACCATCATGGGAGATTCGCCGTCCATCAAACCGACGATGAAGGGCAACAGGATCAGCGCGAGCAATGTCAACAGCGCCGCGCGGTTGGTGGAAAAGAATGCTGACAAGCGGGAGTTGGTTTGTTGGGTCATGGACTATTCCTTTTTGCCGAGCAAGCCATTCGGGAGAATGAGCAAAATGATCACCATTAACAAAACTGTGGAGGCGGGCACCAGCGGCGGCGTGGGTTTGAAAATAATATCGGTGAACGGAATGGCGATGCCGATCTGCCCATATTTGATGATGAACTGTTGAATGAGTCCGACCAGCACCGAGCCAAGCGCCGCGCCCGGATAATTGGTCAAGCCGCCGATGGCGAGCGCGATCAGCGCGTTGAGGAAGAGACTCTCGCCCATTGCGTTGGAAAGTCCCATGGAAGGCGCGGCGAGAATGCCACCGAGGGCGGCGAGTCCTACGCCGAGGGCGAAGACCATGGTGAAGACGCGGCGCACGTTGATGCCCAGCGCTTCGACCATTTCACGATCCTGCACGCCCGCGCGGATGACCATGCCGAGCCGCGTGCGTTGCAGCAGCATCCAAATTGAGATCAAGACAATCACGCCCACAATCGGAATAAATATTTCGTTGTAGACCCGTACGCGTCCGTCGAGCAATAAAATTGTGGAACAATTGTTTGCCCACCAATCTGCAAAATTCGTGGCAGGGCAAACTCCGCCCGTGCCGCTGAAGAAGGCTGGCTTTGGCATGACGAATTCGGGGCGTCCCCAAATAGCGCGCACAATTTCAATGCCGATGGCGCTCATGCCGAGCGTGAGCATGAGTTGATAGATCGGGCGGATGTACAGCGGACGAATGAGCGTGGATTCGATCAACGCGCCCAGACCCGCGCCGCTTAATGTGGCGACCAAAACGGCAATGACAAAAAGCCAGTTCGAGCTAAGACCGGTCAGGACTGCGGTGAGTGCATCGTTGAAGATAAATGTCAGCAGGGCAACCATCAGCAGAATTGCAAAGCTGATAAATTTTTTCCAGTTTAATTTGAGCTCTTGTTGATTTGTGTTGTTGAACAGCGAAAGTCCAAACGCGCCGCTGATGCTGGCGAACAGCAGCCCGATCAGCGCGAGAGGGGCGGAGATTTCTGTGAAAGCGGCAGGAAGCACGGGCAGGCGCGTGCCTGAATCTGCCATGAATGAAAAGGTGACGGGGCTTTGTCCGTAGTTTCCAACGTTCCAGATGGCGATTGGATAACGGGGCAGGATCAAGCCGAAGATGAGGATGGAAGTGAAGACAAATGCCCAGGGGAGAATCCGCTTCAGGCTTAAGCCGAACCTGATTCGGGTGGCGAGGAGCGGGTACACATCCCCAAGAGCGAAGCCGCTTAACATCAGCGCGAGCGGAGTTAGTAAATCGACGAACGTATCGGGGCGGACGAAAACCGTCCAGCCGATGTAGGCGCCGATCATGAAGAGCGTGCCGTGCGCGAGGTTGAGCACGTCGAGCAGACCGAAGATGAGCGAGAAGCCGGAGGCGACGAGGAAGGTGAGCGAGCCGACGGAGAGACCGCGCAGGAGTGTGATGACGAAATCTTTCTTTTCCATGCCTTGCGCGGCGGCGACGAAAAGCGCGAGGATGGCGGCGAGTGTAATGAGGAGCACGGTGTTTTTGCGGAGAAATGTGTTCATGTTATGCGGCTCCCAAATAACGATGAATGGCGGCTTTGTCGTTGACGAGGTCTTTCATGCTACCCGCCTGCACGGAGCGCCCTTCTTCGATGATGACATAATATTCAGCGAGTTGACTTGCGACCAGAAAATTTTGTTCAACAAGGACAATGGTGGAATCTTTGGAAAGCAATCGAATGGCTTTCATCATGTGTTCGATGATGACCGGCGCAAGACCTTCGCTGGGTTCATCGATCAACAGCAAATGATTCTCAGGGACGAGGGCGCGGGCGATGGCAAGCATTTGTTGTTGTCCGCCAGAGAGCGCGGTGCCAGATAATGTCATCAGGCGTTTGAGGTCGGGGAAGAGGTCGAAGATAAATTCTTTTTTGCGGAGGTAGTCACCTTTGACTCGCTCGGCGATCTTGAGGTTTTCCTCCACGGTCAGGTCGCGGAAGATGGCGCGGTGCTCGGGGACAAAGCCGATACCTTTTGCGGCGATGTCGAAGGAGCGCGTGCCCTGTACTTCTTTTCCTTCATAAATCACTTTGCCTTCTCGCGGCGGAGTTAAGCCAATGATGGATTTAAGCGTGGTGGTTTTACCCGCGCCATTGCGCCCCAACAAAGCTGTGATGGAGCCTTTCGGCACGCGCACGTTCACGCCCTGCAAAATGTGATATTGACCGATGAAGGTGTGGATGTTTTGTACGTCGAGGATGGTTTCCATGAGACCTCAAGAGCAGTGGATAGTGGGTAGTGAGTAGTGGATAGTGGATAGTGGATAGTGGATAGTGTGTAGTGGTTATTACTGTCCACCGTCCACCATCCACTACCCACTGTTTTTACACATTCAATTCATACAAGCCGCCAAGATAAGCGGTTTGGACTTCTTTGTTGGCGGCGATCTCGGCGGGCGTGCCTTCTGCCAGAACCATGCCTTGATGCATGACTGTGATTGCGTCGGAGACGCTCATGACCACGTTCATGTTGTGCTCGACGAGCATGACGGTTTTGTTGCCTTGTTTTTGGATACCTTGGATCAACGCGATCAACTCAGGCACTTGTTCAGAAGCCATGCCTGCGGTGGGTTCATCCAACAAAAGGACTTCGGGATCGGGTGCGAGGATCATGCCAAGTTCCAGTTTGCGCTGGTCGCCATGCGGAAGCGTGCGCGCCAAGGTTTGAGCGCGTTCCTTCAAGCCGACAGTTTCGATGACATGCCAGGTGCGTTCTTCATATTTTTTGAAATGCGAAGAAGCCTGCCAGAACTTGAAGTTGTCGCTTCCAAGTGCCTGCGAGGCGAGGCGGATATTTTCAAAGACCGTGAGATTTGGGAAGATGTTCGTGATCTGGAAGGAACGTCCGATGCCGAAGTGGATCGTGCGGTGGACGGGTTGGTGCGTGATGTCGCGTCCCTTGTAGATGACTTTTCCGCTGGTGGGTTCGAGGTTGCCGCTGAGTAAATTAAAAAAAGTTGTTTTGCCAGCCCCATTGGGACCAATAATGGCATGTAATGAGTTCTTGCGGACTTTAATACTAACATCGTCCACAGCGATCAGCGCGCCAAATTGTTTGCGGATATTTTGAGTTTCAAGAATAATTTCGGTGGTCATTGTCATAGTGGTTGGTGGGTAGTGGGTAGTGGGTAGTGGGAAGGGAGTTCCCTCTACCTTTGGGAGAGGGCTAGGGTGAGGGAAAGTCCCTAAAGTTTTGGAAACCTTTAGGGACTCATTGTATTACGGAATTACTTTCCGCTCAGATTGCCGTAGGGCAAAGCGCCGCAGCGATCTTTGAGGGCTTCGGGAAGCAAGCAAGGAGGTTCAGGGCGGGTGGTATCTACATATTCGTAGAAGTTGGCGTCAGGATCGGTCACGTTGGTCAATTTGAGAATGTACATATCTTGAATGGCAACATGATCTTCGGGGCGGATTTGAACTGTGCCTTTGGGACCTTCGAAGGAAAGACCTTCCATGGCGGTCTTGAGCACGTCGCCATTGACATCGCCGTTGGTGGCTTTGATGGTTTCGACAACCATGATGGCAGCGTTCATGCCGTCAGCGTCGAACAGGTCGGGCATCACACCGTAGCGGGCTTTGTCCTGTTCCTTGAGGAAATCATTGGCGGCGTTCTGCGGGGCGCTGTAGTGATACAGAATACCTGCGGTAGTGCCGACTGCATTCGCAAAGAAGGTGGGCATGAGGACGTTGTCAATGAAGGTCGCGCCGAGGGACATGGTTTCGGTCACGCCCTGATCTTTGGCAGACTGCATCAAGGAGACGAAGCCTGAGCCAGCCCAGGTTACGATGTAAGCCTCTGCGCCAGAGTTTGCAATTTGCTCCATGTAGGGAGTGAAATCGGTGGTGTCGGCGGGGGCAAAAATATCATCGGCGGCAAATTCTGCGCCTTCGAGTGAGCAGGCATCGCGGAAGGCGGCTGCGGAGCCTTTTCCAAAGGCGTAATCTGGGGCAATTTGGACGAAGGATTTGTATTGCTGGGTCAGCGCAACGCATTCGTTCATTGCGTCTTGATAGTTGTTGCGGCTGGTGCGGAAGGTGTACTCGTTAAAATTGACGCCGGTGATGTCATTGGCGGCGGCGGGAGCCACGATCAACGGGATTTTGCTTTCGAGGGCAATGCCCTGCAAAGTGGCGGTTGCACCTGATGAAACAGTACCCACCAGAATGTTAACTTTTTCGACGTCGATCAGTTCGCGGGCAACGGTGGCGGTGTTTTCGGGGTTGCTGCCATCATCACGGACGAAGACCTGAATTTCGCAGTTATCGATCTTGAAGACATTTTCCTGAGTCTGGGTCAGGTCAAATTTTTCGCCAGCGGAGCCAGCGGCGCCCGTGGCATATTCCATGCCGAGCATGAAAGAGCGCAAAATATGCGCGCCGTAAATGGCGAGTGCGCCAGAACCATCTGTAATGAGTCCAACTTTGATCGGCTCAACGCAGGTCAGACCCGCAGCGGGGGCTTCGGTTGCGGCAGGTGCTTCAGTGGCAACAGGGGCTTCGGTGACAACAGGTGCCGCGGTAGGTGCCACGGTAGCAGGGGCACAAGCGGCCAAAACGAGTGACATGGTTACCAGCAAAAATGCGAGCGTTCGAAAAACTTTCATTTTATTCTTCTCCTTGTGAAATAAATGGTTCGATTAATCAACATAAAAGACCGCCTCTTATGCTGCAAAATCCGTGATCGCGCGCGAGGCGGCTTCCGCAATTTCAATGGGGAAGAAATGCCCAGCATCGGGAAATATCAAAACTTTGCTGTCCGCAATTTTCTCTGCGAGCAAGGCAGCGTTATCGGGTGGAACAACTTTGTCGTGTGCGCCGAACAGAATCAGGGTCGGGACGTTGATGCGCGAAAGTTTCATCTCAAATGCCGCGGCTTCGGTCATCAATCCCAGCCCGATGGCGAGTTGTGCTTGATACGGCGCAGGTTCAATCGGATTCGCAACACGCCATTCAATCCACGCTTCGATCATTTCTGGATTTTTCTCCGCCCAGCCTGGCGCGGTGCTGACGACCAACCCATTTTTGAGACGAGTCAACGCATCACTCGTCACATCGGTCAGAACTTTCATCGCCTCCGCCGTGACGGGGACATGGTGCGGCCCGCCGAAGTTGGTCGAACACAGGATCAGTTTTTCCATCTTCTCTGGAAAGTCCAACGCCATTGCCTGAGCCACAAAACCGCCCATCGAATGTCCCGCGATGATGGCCTTTTCAATTCCAAGTGCATCGAGCAAACCTGCTGTATCTGCCGCCAACATCTGCGCGGTGTACGGACCCGCAGGTTTGTCACTTTGACCCACGCCGCGATTATCGAAAGTGATGACTTGAAAATGCTCCGCCAAAAACGGAACCATCTTGTGCCATTGCCAAAGTGAATAGCCAAGCCCTGAGATCAACACGAGCGGTTGCCCCGCGCCGTAGGTTTCGTAATAGAGTTCGATGTTGTTCGTTTTAATTTTTGGCATAAGACCTCATCAAGTGGATAGTGGGAAGTGGGAAGTGGTCAGAAAAACCACCCACTATCCACTACTCACCACCCACTGCTCTTACCCACTTATTTTTCAACTCAGCCTTAATGACTTTTCCATACGGTGAATAAGGCAACGCAGCGACAAACTCCACGCGCTTCGGGAGTTTGTATTTTGCCAAACGTCCCGCACAGAATTTCAATAATTCATCCGCAGTCACAATTTGATTTGGCTTGCAAGCCACGATCATCAAACCGACCTCGCCCCATTTTTCATCGGGCACGCCGATCAATGCCGCATCTGCAACCGCGGCATGTTCACGGAAAACTGCTTCCACTTCGGCGGCATACACATTCTCGCCGCCGCTGATAATCATGTCCTTGAAACGACCCGCGATGTAGAAATATCCTTCGTCGTCCATGCGTGCCATGTCACCGGTATGAAACCAGCCGTCGCGCAGAGATTGTTTCGTGGCATCGGCATTATTCCAATAGCCCGCGCAAACATGATCGCCTTTGATAATCAGCTCGCCAGTTTCGCCAACGGGCACATCGTTGCAATCTGCATCGACCAAACGCATTTCACTGTGAAAGATCGGCTTCCCCACTGAACCCATTTTTCGCAGCGCATCTTCATCGGTCATCGAAAAACAATTCACACCCACTTCGGTCAAGCCGTAGCCCTGACGCATCGCCACACCCTTCGACCTGCTCCACGCTTCGATCAACGAAGGCGGACACGGCGCGCCGCCGCTGATGAAAAAGTTGACATGGCTAAAATCTGCCTTTTCAAATTGAGGTGAATTCATCCACACCTGAAACAGAGTCGGCACGCCCAAAATCACCGAACATTTCTCGTCCACGATCACACGCAGCGAAGCATCGGAGTCGAACGAACGCGCCATCACAATTCGTCCGCCCGCATAAAATAACGGCACCAGAAAAACAAACAAACCGCCCGAATGAAACATCGGTGTCAGGATCGGCGAAACATCCTTCTCGCTCAGCCCCCACGAAACCACCGTGTTGATCGCATTCCACAAAACCTGTCTGTGCGGGAGGACTGCGCCTTTCGGGCGGCCCGTCGTCCCAGATGTGTAGAGGATGCAGCACGCATCATCCGCTTCGATGAGAGTCCGCTTCGCTTCTTCCGCCGAAGCCTGATTCAGCGATTCTTCATATTTTTCGGCCGCCTCAACATTTGCCCCTTCGAGCGAGATGACGTGTTCCACATTGATTTCACTTCGCATCTCATCATAAACAGACACAACCTCAGGACCCACGATCAACACTTTGGGCTGACAGTCATTGACGATATAAGTCAACTCACGTGACGTGAGTCTCCAATTCAGCGGAGCAAAGATCGCGCCGATCTTTCCCAATCCAAATAACAGATCAACATAGGCAATATTATTTTGCGCCAAAATGGAGACACGATCACCTTTTTGCACACCATACTTTTCACGCAAAAAATTCGCGGCACGGTTGGCGCGTTGATTGAGTTCTGAGTAGGTATAACGAATCCCGCTCGTCAGGTCATATAAAGCCTCACGGTTGGGGGTCAGGTTGGCGCGAGTAGCAAGGACGTCAATCATGGGATGTGGGTGGTGGGAAGTGGATAGTGTGTAGTGGATAGTTTTTACTACCCACCAACCACTACCCACTATCAACTGATCTTACGTTCCTACAACAATTCCGCCGTCCACGCGCAGGACTTCACCTGTGATAAACGAGGCGTCATCCGAGGCGAGGAAGAGATAGGCGTTGGCAATATCGCGCGGCTCGCCCAAACGACCGAGCGGAGTGTGGGACTTCATGCCGTCCAAAATTTTCTCAGGCATGGCGGTCACCATTTCGGTGGCGGTAAAGCCGGGAGCTACCGCATTGACGCGGATTCCATATTTACCCAACTCGCGCGCCCAAACTTTGGTCATGCCGATCACGCCGAATTTTGTCGCCACGTAATTGGTCTGTCCGAAGTTCGCATCGAGACCAACAACAGATGATGCGTTCAAGATCACGCCGCCGCCCTGCTTGATCATGTGCGGTGCGACAGCTTGCGCGCAATTGAACACACCCTTCAAGTTGACCGAGATCACGAGGTCAAAATCAGGCTCGGATAATTGCCCAACTAAATTACCTTCTTTTACTTTGACCAGTTGCCCATCGCGCAAAACGCCCGCGTTGCTGACGATCACATCAACGCGACCGTATTTGGCGACCACATCATCCACCCATTTTTGAACATCTTCGCGGCTGGTCACGTTGACTTTGTAGAACGCGGCCCCTTCGCCGAGTTCTTTGAGGGTTTCCTGCCCAATGGTTTCATTCACATCACAAATCACAACCTTGGCGCCTTCTTCGGCGAAACGCAAAGCTGTCGCCTTGCCAATTCCTGCCGCGCCGCCGGTTACAAGTACAACTTTATCTTTCATTCTCATGGTTATTCTCCTGGTGCAGTGGGTGGTGAGTAGTGGGTAGTTTGCAGTAAAACCGCCCACTACCCACTTCACACTGCCCACTAATTTTTTCCACTGTAACATCTGCCAGTTACTTTGCAGTTACACAAAGTCATCATGTCGTTGCGAGGAGCGCTCTTGTTCTTTGCGACGAAGCAATCTCCAATTGGCGAGAAAAGACTACTTGCTGAGAAACAGGTGGTTGCTTCGCACACCTGCCCTGGCGGGCGGTGCCAGGGAAGTGCGCTCGCAACGACATGGCTACGCTTTGAACGCCAAATAGGTCTTCTTTGCTTCGCCTTCGCCGAATTCAACGAAATCGACATTTAAAGGCGTGCCAATTTTTATCTCGGCGGGTTTGGTTGCGTCCAGACCAGTGATGCGGGCGCTGATACTTGTGCCTTCTTCGAGCTCGACAATGCCAGAGACGTAGGGGTTCTTGCGGTCAAAGCCTTGTTCAGCCATGAAGGTTGGCCCTGTGTAGATAACCGTGAAGCCAGCGAGTTTTCCTTTGCCGCTGGTCTCAACCCATTCCATTTCTTCGCTGTGGCAGTTCGGGCAGATGGCGCGCGGAGGGGTGTAGGTTTTGCTGCATTTCGCGCAGCGCGCTCCCATCAATTTATGTTCTGCAATATATTGATTAAACGCCGCCGCTGAAAACGGACGGATCGTGGTGGTTTCTTCGCTCATGATTCTTCTCCAATATTTCCAAAAAGCTTAACCACAAAGGGAACAAAGGGTCACAAAGGAAAAGAGCAAAAACCTTTGTGTACCTTCGTGACCCTTTGTGGTTAAAAGGGCAGTGCCTTAATTTCTCCGCTCATAAACGTGGACTGCACACGTGGAACCTGTCGCGCCGACGTTGTGAGTTAACGCGAGGTTGACATCGCCTGCCACCTGCCGCTCGCCGGCCTGACCACGCATCTGCTTGAACACTTCGACAGCCTGCGCCACGCCTGAAGCGCCGACGGGATGTCCTTTGGCTTTCAATCCGCCTGAGGTGTTGATCGGCTTCGCGCCGTTGCGTGCGGTCACGCCATCTTCGGCGGCTTTGAAACCTTCGCCCGGGGCAAAGAAACCGAGGTCTTCTGTGGCGATGACTTCCGCGATGGTGAAGCAATCATGCACTTCGGCAATGCGGATGTCTTTGGCGGTGACGCCGGCCATTTCATACGCCTGAGTCGCGGCGAACTTTGCGGCGGGGATGGCGGTCAGTTCGGGACGGTCATGCAGGGCAGAGCCGGAAGCCTGTCCCGAGCCGATGATGTGAATGGGGTGATCGGTGAATTCGTGCATACGTTCTTCGGCGACGAGCAAGACCGCGGCGGCGCCGTCTGTCACGGGGGAGCAATCAAACAGGCGCAGCGGCCACGCAACTGTCGGGTTGCCGGCTTCGTCGTGGAGAAAATCCCAAATCGTGGACCATGTCGGGGCGGGCTTGCCCTTCTTGATCGCCGCCGCGACGCGTCCTTCCATCCACTTTTGAATGGTGATTGAAAATTGCGCATTCGGATTGAGAGCGCCATTGTCGTGATTCTTGATTGCCACATTCATCAGATGTTCGGGCTTCATGCCGTAGCGGTGCATGTACGCCGACGCCATGGCCGCATAAAAGCCGGGGAAGGTGAAGCCAGCGGGAATTTCAAACGGGACATCTGCCGCGGTTGCGAGGGCATCGGTGACGCCGGCGGTGTTGAGCCCGGTCATCTTTTCCGCGCCGCCGACGAGCACGACATCGTACATGCCTGAGGCAATTGCCATCACACCCTGCCGAATCGCAAGTCCGCCGGAGGCACACGCGCCTTCGACGCGGGTGGCGGGGATGGGCGTGAGACCAACGGCATCCGCAAGTAGCGGCGCAATGTGCGCCTGATGCTCGAATTGGTCGCTGGAGAAATTCCCGACATAAAGCGATTCGATGACGGACGGGTCGAGTCCCTTATCAACGGACTTGGTCATTTCTTTGAATGCTTCGACAAAAAGATCGCGGCTGTTCTTTTCTGCAAATGCCCCAAACTTGGACATGCCCGCGCCGACAACAGCAACTCCGCGTGCCAGGGATTTTGATTTAGGCATAAATTCTCCTTGCAGTGGGCAGTGTGAAGTGGGTAGTGGATAGTAAATCATTACTACCCACTACCCACTGTTCACTATCCACTAATTATTTTTTTCAGCGCCGCCATGAACTCCTCAGGTTTTTCAACGTAGGGAGTGTGACCTGTGTTTTCGATGACAACTTCTTCGTACGCGCCGCCTTTGGCTTTGTACTGCTCAAGGATGCTGCGGGTCTGACCGACCATCGGCTGGGGAGGATAGACTTCCTCGCCGGGCCAGCCGGGGACGTAGCCCAATTTGCCGAGCGTGCCGAAATCGAAGAAGGAACTGTCGGAAACGATCATGTCTGAATCGCCGCGCACCCACAAGATGGCAGGCTTGCTCGCTGCGCCGACGAATTTTTCCACGCTGTCGCCGACGTACTTGGGAGAAAGCGCATTGATTGGGCCGAATTTTCCGGGCGCAACATTGGGCCAATTTCCTGAGGGAACGAAATCGCCGGGGTATTTTTGCTCGCCGACTTTCTCGGTCATTAGCGAGGTGAGCAAATCTTCTTCACGAGCAGGGACAAAAGGCGGCTTGAAATAGAAACCGTTCATCACCACGCGCGGAGAGGCTTGCGGATTATCAGTGCTGCGGTCACCGGCTGCCATCAACTTGGGGAAATCTGGGTTGACAACGCCGCCGCCTGAACCTGCAAAGTCATCGTAGCAGGGTGTGCCGTTGACATCTTTTGAGCCGCCGAAGCCGTACATCGAACCAGGGTTGACAACGGTTCCGCTGAGAACACGTCCGCTGATGGCACCGACCAAGCCGAAAACAACTGTCCCACCCATCGAGTGCCCGACAACGTGAGTCTTTTCAACTTTGAGCGCATCGAGGAAGCCGACCAGATCATCGATCCAATCGCCCATGCCGCGCGTGGCGTCGATCAATTTATCTTCGGTGTCGCCATATCCGCGCAGGTCGGGCGCAATGCCGCGGAAACCAGCGGGCAGTTTGAGCATGATCTCTTCCCAATACGTTGCGGAGGACGCATTGCCATGCAAAAATAAAACTGGCGTGCCGTTCTCAGGTCCGCTAAAGAGGGCGTGCATTTTCAAACGGGGGGTATCAACGACCTTGGATGTGATACCGGGTAAAGTTGGTACTGTTGACATGATTATCTCCTTATAGTGGGTGGTGGATAGTGGATGGTGGGTAGCAAGATCGGGTAACTGCCCACTACCCACTATCCACTGTAAACTGCTTTTTCAACTCGCGCTTGAGTATTTTCCCTGCGGCGGATATGGGCAGGGCTTCCATGAAACTCACAGACTTGGGGACTTTATATTTGGCTAATCGCTCTGTCATAAATTTCAATAATTCTTCCTCCGTCGTGCTTTGATTTGGGTTCAACACAACACAAGCCTTGCCAACCTCGCCCCACTTCGCATCGGGCAAACCGATCACAGCACACATGTGAACGGCTGGGTGCTGGTACAACGCCTTTTCAATTTCGGCGGGATACACATTCTCACCGCCGCTAATGAACATATCCTTTTTGCGGTCGACGATGTAAAAATAACCTTCGTCATCAAATTGAGCCACATCGCCCGTGTGGAAATATCCGCGCTCATCGACAGCGGCTTTTGTGGCTTCTGGATTATTGAAATAGCCCGAGCAATAAGACTGACCTTTGAGGACTAATTCACCCGCCTCATTCGGACCGAGGAGCTGGTTCTGCTCCCCGACGATTTGGGCGTCGACGAAAAAGTTCGGTCGCCCAATCGAGCCAGCCTTGCGGATGGCATCCTCGGGTGCGAGTGCAAAAATGCCAGGCCCGAACTCGGTCATGCCGAAGCCCTGCTTGAAGCGGATATTTTTCTCGGCGGTATATTTCTCCACCAGTGGAACAGGCAACGGTGCGCCGCCCGATGTGCAAAAACGCAGCGCGGATAGATTCACAGAGTCCCAATTGGGCGCGGTTGTCAGCATTTGGTACATGGTCGGCACTGCCGCAAAGATGGTGACCTTCTCGCGTTCGAGCAGATTCAAAACTTGAACAGGGTCAAAGGCGCGGATGAGAATCGTCGTCCCGCCGAAGATAACTTGCGGCAGGGTGTAGACGAAAAGTCCGCCCGTGTGGAACATGGGGAAGACGTTGAGATAGACATCGTTATGCGTCACATCATGGATGACGGTGTTGAGCGTATTCCACGCGATCATGCGGTGAGACACTTCCGCGGCTTTGGGCAGACCTGTCGTTCCGCCGGTGAATATCAAGGCAGCGGTATCCTCTGCTTCGAGACTGGGACAGGTCACAGCGGAGTCAGAGGCGGATTGGAGAGTCGGCTCGAAGGGTACTGAATCCTTGACTCCGTTTCCATCCAAGTGAACAGTGATCAGTGGATAGTGCTCAGTGAGATTCGCGACGCTTTCTTTGAAGTCATCCGAAAAAATGAGAATCTTGGGATTGGTGTAATTGAAAATTTCGAGCAGTTCGCGCCAATGTGAGCGCCAGTTGAGAGCGGTGTGAATTGCGCCAAGTTTGGAGCAGGCAAAGAAGAGGTCGAGATGTTCGTACCCATCGCGGGCGAGGATGGCGACTCGATCACCTTTTTGGACACCTTGTGATCTCAGCCAGTTGGCAAGTTTGTTGGCGCGGCGATTCGCGTCACGAAAGGTCAGCCGCCATTCAGGAGATTTGCCCGCATCAATGAAAGCGAGTTTGTCGGGGGAGTACAGTTCTCTGCGTGCGAGATAGTCACCGATATACATTGAACCTCCAAGTGGGAAGTGGATAGTGGGTGGTGGATAGTGAAGAGCGTTATTTAGGAAGTTTGTTGATTAAGGCATAGGTCATTTTGCGGATTTCGAGGATGAGGTTGAAAATGGGTTCGGCGTTTTCTTTGGTGGAATAGCCTAATTCCACAGCGACAACAAGTTGGGTATCAAGTTCGGCGGCGGAGCCAATGGCAATATGTAGAAACTGACGAAACTCAACTGTGTGTTGTCTGCCTTGCCCTTCGGCAATATTGGAAGGGACAGAAACCGCTGCCCGTTGCATTTGGCTGGAAAGTCCGTAAGTCTCAGATTTTGGAAAAGATTGAGTCAATCCATACACCATCTTAACCAACTCAATGCCCTTCTGCCAAACCTTCAACTCACGATAACTTCTCACCGTTTCCGTCATATCAACTCCTTAACACTACCCACTTCCCACTACACACTATCCACTACTTAGCCGTCCAGCGCCACACCGATGACGCCATCGTAATTCCGCCGCCACTGGCACAGAAGAGGATGACATCACCAAGCTTGGGACCTTTGCCTTGGGCAATCGCATCGTCCAATGCCATGATGACACATGGAGAGCCTGTGTAACCCCATTTGTCCATGACCCAATGAGTCTTTTCGATGGGCTGTTTGAGCAAATCCATCATCACCTCAATGGTGCGGACGTTGAGCTGGGTGAAATAATACTGATTAACATCATCGAAGGTCAGTCCGGCTTTGTCGAGTGCGCCTTGCATAAGTTTCGGCCAGTATTCAGTGTTGAAGGTCTTGGGGAATTTTTTGACGAACTCTACTTTAGGAGCGCCAAACTGTGCCATGTTCTCAGGTGTGCATGGACGATACGTGCCGCCCGTGTAAATACCCAGCGCGTCGTGGAACGAACCGACTGCCAACAGGTTCGAGCCAAGAAAGCCTTGCTCTTCGCCAATACCTAAAATAACCGCGCCCGCGCCATCGGCAAAAAGATTGGCGGTCTTTTTATCGGTGTAATCAATAAAGCGGCTCATGCCGTATCCGCCCGCCACGAGGATATATTTCATCGTGGGTTCGGTCATCAGGTATTTTGCGCCTTGGTCGAGCGCCGTCACCCAGCCCGCGCACGCGGAGTTGACATCGTAGCAGCCGGACTTGTCCGCGCCGAGTTTGTTTTGCACGACGACGGATGTGTTGGGCGAAAGATAATCGGGGGTATCGGTGGAGACGATAATCAGGTCAAGATCGGCGGCGGTGATACCGGCGCGCTCAAGGGCTTTCTTCGAGGCTTCGACGATGAGGTCAGAGGTTAC
>CAMCQT010000042.1 GCA_945877125.1 Candidatus Brevifilum fermentans
GCCAGCCAATCGGCGAGCGTGAGTTTCTCCGTCCACGAGGCGAGGTTGAACACCATTGGGATGGGATAGGTGACGTCGTCTCTGGCGCGTGCAATCAACTGGCGGGCGAGTTCCAGCAGCATGGTCGTCTTGCCAGAGCCAGGCGCGCCAAGGATCAGCAGGGAACGTCCCATGCCGATGGAGTCGAAAATCTCCAGCATGGATGTCCCTGTGGGGAGAGTTTCGTCGGTTGATTCCTTTTTGATCGCCCACGGATACTTGGTCACTGCTTCGGGGTCTTGTTTGATTCCCAAGTCTAATAATGCCGCGCCGTGCAGGGATGCGTCCAGCACGCCTTTGATCCATGCGTTATCCACGTGTCCCAGCAGGATGCGGCGGTTGCGGTGCTCGAGGGTTTCAGAGTCGCTTTTGAAGATGTTGAAGAATTTTTGGATGACGGTTTGGTTGACGGTGTTGTTGTCCCCAATAAAGACAGCACTATCCTTCACATCTCCGTTAATGGAGATGCTTTTATTCGCAGAAGGGGTGGACTTCTTGGAAGGCTTCATGCTGACTTTTGGCGGGGTTATCCCCACTGTCCGCTTATTATACGACCTCTTTTTAAAACTTAACACATAGCCTTACCTCTCGGTAATTCGCGATTTGTGTCGTTTATGTTTTTACAAGAGATATCAGTGATAATAAAAAAGCTGACCACCATATTTTTGTGATGGTCTGTTTTTCGAGCTGAATTTAATTCTCCAAAGAGGCTTCGATAATCCGTAGAACTTCGTCAGCGCGAAAAACGCGGTTGCGAGATTTTCCCGTCACTTCACGCAAAATCCCTGCTTCCTGTAATTTTGTAATATAACGCTGGGCAATCTTGTAGTCTTTGACTTTCAAGCCTTCCTCAACCTGCCTGATTGTAATAATCGGATGTCCGATCAAAAAGTCCACAAGTTTTTGCAGTCGAAGACCATCACGTTTTTCGGCAAATACCAGATAATATTTTTCACGCAGAGACTGCAAAGCCTGAACGCGCTGTGTTGCCTCGCTGGATTGATCTCGAATCCCTGTCAGGAAGAAGGACAACCACTCATCCCATTCTCCACGTTGGCTGACGGCAAGCAGGCGTTGATAATATTCACTGCGATGTTTTTCAAAATAACTGCTCAGGTAAAGCAGGGGCTGCGACAGCAAATCCCATTGACACAACAACAGTGCGATCAATAACCGACCAACGCGCCCATTCCCATCCAGAAAGGGATGTATTGCTTCAAATTGATGATGGATTATCCCAACGCGCACGAGTGGCGGCATGTCTGAATCAGCATGTATGAAATTCTCAAGTTGATGAAGAGCCGCCAGCATTTCATCTGGTGGTGGCGGGACGTAAGTCGCAGACTCAAGCGTGCTGCCCGCAGGACCGATCCAATTTTGCGTGCGACGGAATTCGCCAGGTGTCCATATTCCGCCGCGTACTCCGGTCATCAGTTTCTGGTGTATCTCTCGAATCAGGCGCAAACTAACTGGAAGGTCATTAAGACGCGATAAGCCATGATCGAGTGCAACTACATAATTGTGGACTTCCCGAACATCGGAATTTGATTCAAGAAAGGAAAGCTGACCCGCCTCATAATTATAGACATCGTCCAATGATGCACGCGTGCCTTCAATGCGGGAGGACATGACCGCTTCCTGCGCGATAAAAGAACGCACCATGATGTGTGGTTCAGGAAAATTTCGCCCAATCCAGGCAAGTTCTGAAAGCTTTCGTTCTGCTTCGCCTGCAATTGAAACCAACCCTGGACTCCAGTTGATTTTTGGCGGGAGCGAAGCAGGAATGAATGCCCAATAGCCTTTGGGGGATCGAATAACTTGTCCGGTGGATGAGGTTGAAAAATCTGTTGGTTTCATGGAAGTGTCAATAAGAGAGTTTCTTATTGACATTATACACAATAAGTGTCAATAAAACTAACGTCAAATTCCCTTCAACCAGAGAGCAACTCGCTATTATCACTTTGAATTGCCGGATAAATTTTTATCATCACGAATGAACTATCCAAAAATTTTCAACCCGCCTTATTGAAGCAGTCTCAAAAGATTGTTATGGATAAGCTAATTAACCATAACAAATCCTCATGTTCATCTTTTTCCTGCTGGTCCAGTTTTTCAATTATAGAAAATTGATAAGTTCAAGAAAGGGATGTGCAACTTGATAACATAAAGTTACTCCATTTCACAAGCTGGTTGACAAAAATAAGTGAAGCATATAAAATCTTCGTTGCCTGAAGTGTGATTTTCCTTTGGGATGATTCCGCCGATTAGCCTCTTTCCGAAAGGAAAGGGGCTTTTTTTGTTAATTTTTTAAATTGATAAGGAGATATATGTCAAGCAAAAAAGATACAACAGTACTTCCAAATGATTACCTCTCTTCTATGGAGGAGCACATAGAAAATGCGCTAATATTATATTTGGAGCGCATCCATGCGCCAGTGGAGGCTATTAAGTTGTTCGATAATTTAATTACAGTACTGACACGGAAACATCAATCCTCACCCGAAGATTATGAAAAACTTCAGGAGGCGCTAACGAGTTCCATTCAAAATATGGCAGCAATCGATGCTCCGTTTTACAGCCCATTTGGCAAGATTGAAAAACAAAAAAAATAATATATTCTGTAATTATTTCAGATTTAGTCGTTTTCTCACCAATCCTTTTGAGAAGACATTAGATTTGTTTGTGATTAGAAAAAACACCCACTTAAACAAAAAATCCCTTAGCGGGGATTTTTTGTTGGGCGCCCATTGTTGGGGATAACGCCCTCGAACGATATACTATGTCTATAGATAGGTGCCCCCACGGGAATTCGAATCCCGGTTTAAGCCTTGAGAGGGCTTCGTCCTGGGCCACTAGACGATGGGGGCTTGATAGCGGTTTGCATTGTATCACTGCAATTTTTACCCGTCAACGAAAAACAAGATGAATTATTATAGGTAGAAAAAAATGGGATTAACGCATCCTGCGTTTCCATTCTTCTTTTAGCTGTAAATCACGCGGACTTATCCCCGAGTCTAGCGCGAGGAAGTCGGTCATCAGGCGGTTGAATTGGGTTGAGTTATCTATCATGGGGAAATGTCCTGCGCTTTCAAGATTGACCTGGTGTATGTGATTTGGGAAAGAGTCTGTCTTTTCTTGTGGAGGCATGGTGACTGCGGGGTCATTGGACCCATATACAAATAAACAGGGAACGCCGAGGTCGCGGATGCCTGCGAACATATTGTTGTTCGCTTGCAACCCTGCCATCGAAGCAGAAACAGCTTGCAGGTCCACTTTGGATGCGTCTGAAAGGGCAGCGTTCGCTTCGGGGGTGCGGGTGGATAGCCAGTCTACTAATTCAGGTACAGCGGCGGTTCGCATGCGTGCGTTGATCGAGGAATAGTCAATGGGGCAGTTGATTGCCATCATGCGGTCTACTGTTTGGGGCCATTGTTTCATGTAGGAAAGTCCAACCAACGCGCCAAGATTATGACCAACCAATGCAACTTTGCCAATTCCCATTTCGTCGAGGAATCGTTTGAGGAGGTTCACCTGCTGATCCATGGAGTAAAGCTTGGATTCTTTTGTTGAATCCCCGAAGCCAAAAAGGTCGAGCGCATAGGCGCGGAACGATGTGGATGCGATCTGCATGGAGTTGATCCAATAGCGCCATGAGCCGACCCATCCGTGCAAAAAGATGATGGGGCGTCCTCGTCCCAATGCTTCGTAATGCACCATCGAACCGTCAAGAATAATTGCACTCATCTGTTGTTATTTTCCAAATTTTGACAGAATAGCCTTTACACGTTCTGCAAGTTGATCGGGAGCAAAGGGTTTGAGCAGGTATTCTTCTGCGCCTACGTCCAAACCTGTTTGTATTTCAGCGTCCTGTCCTTTGGCTGAAAGAAAAACAACGGGAATATCTTTTAGTAGGACATCTGCTTTCATTGCGCGACAGGCGTCGTAGCCTGTCATTTTTGGCATACGTACATCCATAATAATGATATCAGGAATGAGCACAGTGGCTTGGTGGAGCGCCTCTTCGCCATTGGAAGTAGCTGTGACTTCGTGCCCTGCAAAGCGCAGGGTGAAGGCAACAAGCTCTCGAATATCTGGTTCGTCTTCTGCTATTAATATCCTTGCCATTCAAACTCCATTATTTGAAAATAGGTAGGGTGAAAGAGAATGTGCTTCCTTCGCCTGGCACACCTGTGCTGGTCATCCAGATGCGACCTCTGTGCATTTCAACCAGTTGACGAACGATGGGCAATCCGAGTCCGGTTCCGGGCGTGGCGAGAACGAGTGGGTGTTCGCCGCGGAAGAAACGTTCAAAGACACGCACCTGATCTTCTGGGGCAATGCCCACGCCGTTGTCCTGCACGTCCACTTGCATGTCACCATTTTGTTGATGAATGTTGATGCGGATGGTTCCATTGCTGGGCGTGTAGTTGAATGCGTTATCCACAAGGTTGTCCATGATCTGTCTGATACGCTCTCCATCGCCCATGACTGGAGATACTTTTGCTGGCGCGTCTAGTGAAAGGGCCATGGGCTTGTTTTCCTGCTGTGAGCGGCGCAAGGCATCGGCGATGACATCTTCGGCAACCTCGCGCAGGTTGATGGATTGCGGATTGAGCGTGACTCGTCCGGCTTCGATGCGCGAAATATCGAGCAAGTCATTTACAAGAATGTTGAGACGGTCTATGTTGTTGCGGACGATCTCAAGGAAGTGCAATTGGTTTTCTTCCAGAGCGCCTGCTGCGCCCATTGCCAGAATATCCACATAGCCTTTGATGGCGGTCATGGGGGTACGCAGCTCATGACTGACGGTTGCTACAAATTCAGATTTCAAGCGGTCCACTTCCACTTCACGGGTAATATCACGGAAGATGGATACTGTGCCGAGGAAATCATTTTGCAGGATTACAGGCGCAAGATGGACAAGCGCGATGCGTTCATTTTCCAAATCCAATTGTTCGGCGTAGGTGTCGCCAGATTGGTAGGCAGATGGGTCTTCAGACCAACGTCGGATGGTTTCCATCCAGGTGCTGGCAGATTTCCCAAATAAGCCGCCGAAGGCATCCAACGGATTGCCAAGTAGTTGTTTTTCTTCGATGGCAAGAATGCGCTCTGTAGATGAGTTGACAAAGGTAATGCGGTTGTCTGTGCCGGTAACAAGCACGCCATCTGCAACCGCTTCGAGGATGGCTTGTGAGCGGCTGGCATCTTCCTGTTCTTTGCGAAGCATGACGCCGAGTCTCTCTGCCTGGTCGCGGATCAGTTCGTAGAGGTGGGCGTTGTTGATGGCTACCGCTACCTGTCCGCCGATGGCTTTTACAAGGTTGAGCATTTCAACGCTGAAGGCATTTACCTCACTTTGGAAGACCATGAGTACGCCAATCACATCTTCTCCGACCTGCATGGGGACGACGATGGCACTGCGATGGTCCTGTCCAGATTTGGAGCTTCGTACCCAGCGCGGGTCCTGATTAAGGTCGTTGGCTAATACAGATTCGCGGTTTTGCACGACCCAACCCGCGAGTCCTTCGCCGACTTTCAATGTAAATTGACGTCCGTTGGTTTCTGTTCGATCGGTTAGGTAGCCATATCCTGCGCGATAGTGTAAAAGATTATCCTCCGCTTGCAGCAGCATGATGGTACCCTGCTCTGCGCCAACGGCTTCGTTTAGTAATGATAGTGTACGGTTAAGGGCGCGGTCGAGGTCTAGGCTGGAGGAAACTTCAGTGAGGATACGCAGCAGGGTTTCAGTATTTTGTTGTTCGCGTTGTAGCTGTGCGGTGCGTTCGACAACGCGTATTTCGAGTTGAGAAGCAAGGTTTTGTGTTTCGGCGAACAGGCGTCCGTTTTGGATGGCGACGATGGCTTGATTTGCGAGTGTGCCAAGGATCTGCACATCTTCTTCAGTGTAGACGCCGGACTGGTAGCTTTGGACAGAAAGCATGCCCAGTGTTTTGCCGCCTAAAATCATCGGTACTGCCACAATAGATTGAGTGTCGTTTTCTGTTTCAGTATCACCGGCTAGCACCGTACTATTCAGTTTATTGGCCTGTTCGAGCGTCGAAATCAAAATAGGCTTGCCGCTCTCGATGACATCGCTACTCATGCCTTGTCCAAATGGCATACGTTCCCCAACATAGCGTTTGTTACGGTCAATTAAGTAAACTGGATCAATTTCATTTTTCTCTGGATCGAGCAAGGTGATGACAAAAGACTCCAAAGGTACAAGCCGTTCAGCCGCTCTGCGCGCTGAGATGTATACCTCTTCCGGGTCCAAGCTTGAGCTGATCTGGGAGCTGGTCTCGTTAAGGATGGCAAACCGCTCGGCTGTGCGAACAGATGACTGGTACAAGCGTGCGTTTTCAAGTGCGACCGTGGCTTGATTGGTGATGGTGCGGGCTACTTCAAGTTCGTTCAAGCCAAAGCGGGTATCACCGCTCATTTGGGCAAAGACAAGCGCCGAGAGGTTTTGTCCGCTGGCGAGGGGGAGGATGAGCAGGGCGGTGGTATTTTCGCCGAGCATTTCCATCAGCGGGGCGAGGTCTGGTTCCTGACGGGCATCATCTGTGTTGAAGATGCTCTGCGATTCGCGTAAGCGGTTGAAGATGAGTGAATCGGGCAAGAGGCGCGGAAGTTTGACTCGTGTGCGAGGGTTGGAAAGTTTCCAGTACGCTTGACCCCGCTCAAAGGTTACGACAGAGATGCGTTGTGCCCCCAATCCTTTGAGTAATTCGGTGGCGGTCAGGTTCAGAATCTGATCCGTATCCAGCAAGCCGGTTAATGCGGATGCGAAGTGGTTGAGCGTGGTGAGGCGTTGTGAGCGTTGATCGAGTTCGGTGGCGCGGCTGACGCTGTCTTCGTACAGGCGGGCGTTGTCTAACGAAACGGCGGATTGGCTGGCAAAGGTAAGACCAACCTGCATTTGTTCGCGTGTGTAAAAATGTGCCTGCCATTTTTCGACTGCCAGTACGCCGACCAACTCGCCTTTGGAGATCAATGGAATTCCGAGCCAGGAAAGCCGCGACTTTTCGACAGGGGGAAAGCGCGGGTCTTCGCGCACGTCATGAATAAAAATGGGTTGTCCGGTTTGCGCCATTTCTTTGAAGAGTGCGCTGTCTTGAACCGAGACGGATAAGCCGAGACGTTGTTCGGTATCTGAAAATCCGCGGGCCGAGGCGACCGAGAGGCGGTCTTTTTCTCTCAGCCAGAGGGTGGCGGTGTCGTAGGGGAGGATGGGGACTAGCTGGTCGAGTAGGGTGTTGATCAACTGGTCGCTGCGTAAGCTGGAGGTGAGTGCGGCGGCGGCGGCGTTCAGCGCTTGCAATTGACCGGCGCGTTCCTGCGTGGTCTGCACCAGACGGACGTTATCTAGCGAGAGTGCGATCTGTTGTGTCAGGGATAAGAGCAGGGCTTCGTCTTCGCGCATGAATGCAGCGGTTGTGTTGAAGTTATCCAACACCAGCAATCCCAAACTCTGGTCAGCGGTGATGATGGGCACCAGCAAGCTGGATACCGGCAAACGGCCGCCAGTTGCCTGACGATAGATCGCAAGGTTTTCGGCGCTCAAGTTGTAATCACGCACAAAGTTTATCTCGTCAACTCGGCGGGCGGTTTTGTTGGAAAATACTGTACCAGGCAACGCCTCGCCGAGGCGATAATTAATTTCCATCATGCTGACGTTGTCTGCATAGCCTGAAACTGCGCGCGGGACGAGCGTTTCAGTTTGTGGATTCCAGATGAGCGCCACGCCTGCATGAGCATGTTGGAGGACACGGCGTGAGCTGTCGAGCAATGATTTGAGGATCGCATCAGGATCCATACCCGAAAGCTGGCGGCTAAAGTCTAGCAGCAGATTCACCTCATCAAGACGGCGGCGCGTCTGGCTGAGCAGGGAGATATTTTGCAGGATCAACGAGGCTTGCTGTGAAATCTGCAAGTAGACCTTGCGGTCTTCATCTGTAAAGGCGGGCATGGCCTCGGGGCTGATGGCAAGCATGGCGGCCACTGGTTTATTTTCCACCAGCACCGGCAGACAGATGACGCTCTTGGCGCGCAATGAAGTCAGCAGAGAGGCGTCGTGCCATTCGTCGTTTTCATCCAGGTTGGCAATGAGGATGGGTTCGCCGCTTTGCAGGCAGGCGCGCAACGGATTACGTTGACCAAATAAAGATTCCACATTGGTGGCGCGCGGCAAACTGCCGAGTACGTGTAGAAGGCGTGAGCCGTCGGGGGTATTCTCAGCGACAAGCGCAATGGACATTCCCAATTGGGTCAACGTTTCACGTCCCAGCGCGAAGAGCGCCGAGGAAGCATCCAATTGGCGGCTGACAGATTTGGTGATCGCGAGACCTGCGCGCACGCGCTGGGTGCGTTGGTCTAAATTGTAGAGGGAGATAGTCTGCTCAAGGTCTTTGTGAAGCAGAATCGGGAGATTGTTTTGCGTGCTGTCGATCAACTTTTGCTGGCGTTGCAATCCAGATGAAAGCGATTCAATGCGTGAACGCAATTCACGCTGGCGCATGGTATTGCTGACCAATAATGCGGCTTGAGCGGCAAATGCCTCTACGGTTTCAATGGATACAGTGTCAGGGCGCAGTCCGTTCGATGGATCGTCCAGACTAATAAGTCCCACCACTTGTCCCTCAGTATTCTCAAGCGGAATGAGCAAGGCGTCATTTACATCCCATGTGTCGTGAGATTTTACAACAGAGGGACGGATATCCAGCGTGACAGTGTGTACATCTGACTGAATTATTGGGGTTTTATCACTGGGAATGAAATAGGAACGGCTTATCTGGAATTCCGGCTTCATGAGTTGGGTGACGCCCTGAAGTGATTGTTTGCGGGCAAGCAATTCATTAAGCATTTCTTGTGGAACGCCTACTGCGGTAATGCGCCGTAAAAGACCTGTATCTGCTTCTACTGTGCTGATCAACACCACACGGAACGGTGTAGAGTCGCGAATGCCGCGTGCGATAACCTGCAAAGCCTGATCCAATGGCTGGTCATGCCCAAGGTTATAACTTACGTCTGTGATACGCAGAAGCGTGTCTGCGCGGCGGCGCATTAGTTCAGCGCGCTTCTTTTCGGCTTGATAGCGCTGGGCATTATTTAAAGCAATGCCGGCTTGCACAGCCAGCGTCCGCACCAATTCAGTTGCGTCAGATGTAAAGAAATCTGACTGTTTGGAGTGCAGATTGATCAAACCAATGGTGAGCGCCTGATAGGTAATCGGTGCAATGATTGCAGATCGTACTTCGTCATGCGGCGCGGAACTGTTCTCTTGTGAAAAATTCGCAATGATCTGCAATTCTCTGCTTTGTAGTACATCCTGCTCAAGGGGAGATAGTTCGCGCTCGCCCTCGCAGCCAATAAAGGATTCGATTTCAGGGCTGGCTGTGTCGTTCCCTTGATCCTGGCTGAACAATAGAATCGAGGAACAATCTGCCTGAACTACGCGCAAACTCTCGTCGTGGACGATCTTGAGCAGATGTTTAATATCAAGCGATGCGCTTAACTCCCTGCTGATGCGTGTCATCGCTGAAAGTTGGTCTACACGACGGCGCAAAGAGTCGTCAGTTTGCATCAGCAGACCAGCAGATTCTACTGAGGCCGCCAGTTGACCTGCGGCTGTGGATACTACTTGAAGGTCGTAGGTGTTGAAGTGATCGGTTTCAAGACTTCCCAACATCAACTCGCCAATACTGCGTTCACGCACCACCAATGGAACCACAATGGCTGATTCCATTTGGAGCGCAGTTGCCAGTGGACGGTAGACGGGCAATATCCGTCTATCTGTGCTGAGGCTGCCAGACAGGAATGGCTTTTGGCTTCCCGCTACGGTGTAGCGATAATTGGGGTCATCCACAAAAATTTGGATGAAAGAACTGCTGATGTCGTCTGAAATACCAAATATGGATTCGCGGCGCAAACGCAACTCACCGCGAGTTTCGTCCATTAAAAAGATGGCGCCTGCATCTGCCTGAAAAAGATTTGCCAATTCCTGCACCGAATATTTTAGGACTTCTTCAAGTGTGGCGGAGGAACCTGAAAGGCTGGCGATGCGGCGCAGGGCATCAGCGCGCTGGGCGCGTACGCGTGCCTGTTGTACCAATAGAACATTTTCTATAATAGCTGCGGCTTGATTCGCCACGATGTTCATCAGGCGTACTTCTTCAACAGTGAAGGAAGATGTGCCGCGTTGATGATGTCCCACCTGTAAATACCCAAGCATGTGCCCGGAAGAAAGTAATGGGATAAGCGCAATATCACGCAAACTGGCTGCCATTGCGATATCTGAAAGCCCAAGTACGTGCCAACTTTCGTCAGTGGATGCATCCAGGGTGAGCAGAGGTTTCTGGCTTGCGATCACTTGTTCGGCCGGGCTGTCTGCTGAAATAGCGGCGCGATAAATTTGAACAAAGTGGGGGGGAAGTCCACGGAAAGGGATTTTGCCTTCCAGTGTGCGTTTCTCTTCATCATAAAGAAGAAACCCAATGATCTCAGCCGAGAAAAGGGGCGCTACACTTTCTACAAGCTGTGCAAAAAGCCCTTGCATACCGCGGATTGCGCCAAGCGTTTGGTTTAGGTTTGCGAGGCCTGCAAGTTCAGCCACGCGTTTTTGTTCATCTTCATAAAGCTTGGCATTACGAATTGCCACCGCTGCCTGACCTGAAACCAAAAATAAGAGGTCAAGGTCATGCTGACCGAAGGTTCCTTCACCCGTTTGACCAGCTTCCAGTGTGCCGACCAACTCACCCCCAGCCAGGAGCGGAATTCCCAAATAGGATTGAATGGAAAGTAATTCGCCATTTGCGGCAAGTTCAGGCTGTGAGCGTGCATCTGCAATCATGACGGGGGAGCGGCGTGCCACCAGTTGTTCGGTCAGGCTTCCAAATTGAGATGTTGTGGCACGTACTATGCCGGAAAAATTTGAATCGGCTGATTGGAAACGATAGGGTGTGAGTCCCTTTTCCTCTGCATCCCATAAGTTCAACTCAAGCATGTCAGATGAAACAAGGCGGCTTACATTGTCTAAAATGGATTGTACGGTGGTGTCGAGGTCTAGGTTTGCGGCTATGCTCTGGCTGAACTCTGTGATGACATGTAAAATTTCTTCGGACGCGCCGTTGCTTTGTTCGAGTGCGGGGGTAAGTTCTTTTCCGCGCAAGGAGATCAACATCATTGGGTAGGCGCCGGGTATCTCAAAAGACGAAACTTCCACCAGCTTGCCGCTGATGGAGACGCGTTTATGACCAGAGGTGGCGCACAGATCTAGAAAGTCGTCTGCTGGGCGTACGCGCCGTGCAAGCCGTTCAAGGTCATAGGGTTCGTTCTCGTGCATGTTGAAATATGTGCGAGCCGGCGCGCTGATATATTCCACACGCCCGCCGGGCTGTAGAATGATGATCGCTTCATTTGATTTTGAAGATTCGGGGAAGGAAAAAGAATTAGCATTAGCCTGCGCCACAGTATGCGGGCGCGGAAAAACACGTAAAACCACCCAGACCAGTACAACCAATACCAGTCCGGCAATGAATAGGCTAATGCCCAATTCCGGTAGCATGAAGAAGTAACCTTATCAGGCGGCAGGAGAGGTCGCCGTGTCCTGTCGCCGAGCTTCAGCTGCAAGTTCTGTAATCTCACGGATATCTGCAAAGGATTGCAAACTGGGCGAGACCAATCCTGCAGAAAAGTACATAAATCCCACTTTTTCCAGGCCGCCTTCGGCTTTCGGGGCTTGAATAAATCCCTGTTGGCGGTCTATAAAGTTATAGTGGCTTTGCACTTCATTTGCGAAACGTTCTTTCAGTTTCTGGCGGATCTTTGGAGCGGCATCATCGGTTGTGATGATGATGAAGTTGTCGCCGCCTGCGTGCCCGATGAAGTCGCTGGTGGTGCCCAGCTCATCCACCACTTCGCCGATCAGCATTGCTGCGAAGCGCACCACGTCATCACCGGCTACAAAGCCGTAAACATCCTTGAATGCTTCAAAGTTGTTGACGCGCACATCCAGCAAAGACCAATCTTGCTCGCGGATGATGCGGCGTAACTGCTCTTCGATCAAACGACCAGCCGGCAAACCCGAGCGCGGGTCGGTCAGACTTTCACGTTCTGAGCGGCGAATGGCGCCTTGCACGCGCAGTTTCAATTCTTCAATATCAAAGGGCTTGGTGATGTAATCATCCGCGCCCAATTCAAGACCTTGCAGTTTGTCACTGCGTTCGTCTTTTTGAGTAAGGAATATTACAGGAATGTGACTGGTACGAGTACTCGTCCGCAAGGTGCGGCAGACCTCGTAGCCGTCAATATCCGGCAACATAATATCCAATACGATCAAGTGCGGCAGAACCTGCTTTGTTTTCTCTAAAGCATCGCGGCCGCGATTTGCCACATCCACGTCATATTGCAGACTGGTGAAGTAAATCTTGAGCATGTTGGCGATATCGATATCGTCTTCCACTACCAAAAGCCGGGCATTTCCCATATTGAGCCTCCTCTAGGCACGTCGCAACCCTTTGCGGGCGTTTTGTCGAACGGCTTCGATCTGTTCGTTTGTAACTTCGCGCTCAAACGAACGAAAGCCGCTCATGCGAAAACCGTGTCGTTCAGCAATCGCAGTAATGTCTTTCACACGTTCCAGCGTTATGTCTTTGCCTACAGTGTAATCCTCAAAGCGGCCTTCCAAAGCCAACGCGATGGTTTCAGCCATACAGGCATACGCCTTTCCTTCAGGAAAACCAAAATTGAAATTGAAATTCACAGCGCCAGGCACGTCTACCATGCCGCCGTCAATCACTAATATATCATCTCTCACCGCGGCCACCATTGCAGAAACATCACGAGGACGGGCTACGTCACAAATAACACTGCCCGGCTGTAAATGCTCCGGATGAATAACATCGTGGATGGAACTCGTCACCGTCAGGATCAGTTGTGCGTCTTTCAACACATCCATTTTCGTGCTGATGACAAGCTCGCTTCGCGCCTGAACCTGTAGCCTGTCACGAAGGACTTCGAGTTTTTTCTCGTCCCGGGCCACAAGCAAAACCCGTGCCGCTTCACCAGCCAACAGCTCAGCGCAAACGTGTCCAATCGCCCCCGTTGCGCCCACGATGGCCACTGTCGCGTCTTCTATTTTTATATCCATCACCCGCGCCGCATCTCGAATGGCTTGTACGGCCATTGCCACGGTGAATGAATCACCAGTGGTCACGGGGATATCCAACTCGTTTGCAATGGTCACACCGGCGTCGCCTACAACAGAGGTAAATGCGCCAAGACCAAGAATGTTTGCGCCAAGTTTTTCAGCCATACGGCCGGTTTGAATAATTTTACGATAGACCATGCGCTCAGGCAACTCCATCATGCGGCGCGGCGTGTAAGGGCAGGCAATGAACCAGCCTTTAATAGTTTTTCCTGTGGCTTGTGATGTAATGCCTTCGATCTCTGAAATATAAACGGGCGGAAAGAAAGTGGAGAAAAAATCTATTTGCCTTTCGCTCAGAATGCGCCCTAAAAAGGGGAACTTGCGGCTGACATCTCGCTTGGGGTCGATGGGGTGAATGATGAATGCGAAACTATCCATTTTTTACCACGACTCTGAAGTGTCTTTCGATTGCTTGTGATATTGTACTTGATGCAGGTGTGAAAGTCTGAGATGATGATGGTCGCTATCTTCAAAATGCACATCATGATCAATTACACGGCGTTTATCCGTTGCCGCCAGGACAACATCTGACTCAATGGTGCGCGCAGGATAAACGATCATACCCGCTCCAATGCGACAGTTGTGTCCCACACAACCACCGAGTACTGGACGGTTGGCAATACCTATTTTCCCATTTCCGTCCAACGCGCGGAGCGGGGCGGGGATCAGGTTGTAATCTGTAAAAGTGGAGCCTGCGCCAATAAAGGTTTTTTTCCCGATCACGCACATTTGCAGACAGGTGTTTTGCGCAACCATGCTGTCTTCCATGATGGTGGTCATAAATAGTGAGGCACGAAATGGAAGGAAGGTGCCATCTCCGACCACGGAAAGCATTACCTGGCAACCTTGCGAAACATTAACGTTGTTTCCAATGATCGAATTGTCAATGACCGCTCCAGCATCAATATGCACATTGTTACCAATCGTTGTGGGGCCGTGAATGATGGCAGTGGGGTCAATGACACAGCCCGTGCCAATCTTCACCAGCTCGGAACATTCAAGAACCTGTCGTCCTTCATAAATTGCCTTGCCGATGACCTTCAACTTGAAGGCAATATCTTCATTTAGCCGTTTTTCAAAGCGGGCGCCACGCCCAAATAGACCAAATACTGTATCTGCAATAAAGACATGCACCCACGAATCAATGGCCAGCATTGCGCGCAAAGGGACTTGAAAAATAAGGTCGCCGCTTCTATCTCCCATGTAGGTAGGTATATGATAATAACCGATCTCCTTTGACTGCATGTCAATCACAAGAGGTTCCACACCGGCAATAGGTCCATTGGGGTAATACCACAAGTCTGCAAGGTATAAACTTCCTGCAGGCGTATAAGATGTGGAAAGCGGTAAGGCATGTTCACGGAAGGCAGGGTCATCTGCACGGAAAGCGGCGCGCACAGGCTTCCTGCCTTTAATCGCCTTTTCCATGAAAGCTTGGATGTAAAATTCGTCAAAAAACAGATTGTCGCGGTAAATAATGGCTTCTTCGCGCACAGGCTGTAAGCGTTCACCCTTTTTTAGTTCCAATTCATGCGTCACATAGGGCGCGAGCAAGTCGCGTTGGTGTAACCAAAGCGGCACATTTTGAATTCGCAATTCGCGCGCCGGTTCACAAAATGGCATGATCTGGTTTTGCGCGTGCAGGATGACTTTCAACATAATAAGAGATTATAAATCAAAGTATGCTTAAAACACTTATCCAACAAAACTGTTAAAAAATTCCCGCTATGAAAGCGGGGTTTGGTCTATGACGATGACGTAAATCGCATCGCCTTTGGTAATGTGAGCTGTTTCGTCCACGTTAAATATTCAGCCAACACAAGGATTTCTATAACAAACCAACTCCCAGAGACATATTAGCCCTTCGACTTTTCGCTCATGCCAAGCGACATAATTAGCGGACAGAAAAAGGCTTTACTGCTTGTGGAGTGGGTGTATTTTGGTCAAGAAATGTTTTTAATTTTTGGCTGAATGAAGTCGGCTCTTCCAGCATGATAAAGTGACCTGCCGTGGGGAATCTCTCAATGACTGCGTGGGGAATTCCTGCTTGTAAAGGTTGCCATTGCAAGGGATGAACAATCACATCCTTGTCGCCATACATACCCATGGTTGGAACCTTAACTTGTGAGAGCATGGGAATCAAGTCTGTGCGGCGAAGCGAAGCAATGGAGCGCAGAAAAGACTCAACGGTGGTGCGTGAAAGGTCGCGGTCCATCATCTCTGGGAAGCGCGGGTCTCTACATATATATGGCGAATAAACTTTCATTCCTGTGCGAAATACCCCCATCATATTGAACAGCATGAACGCAATGGGACGGTAGCCTGAAAGCTTGAGCATTGGCGCAAGCGAAGAGCCGATGATGGGTGAGCCCACCACCACCACTTTGCTGACACGCTCAGGATATTTAATGGCGACTGAAAGACTGACGGTACCGCCCATGCTATGTCCCACCAACGGAGCGTGAACAATTCCCAGCTGTTCCATAAATTGATCTACAAGGGTTACGAAATCTGAAACAGCATACGTCTCACGTTTCTTGCCAGATTCGCCAAACCCCCAAAAATCCAGCGCATAGGTGCGGTAAAACGCGCCTAGATAAGCCATCGTCTCCTGCCACAGCCCCCATGAGCCAAGCCATCCGTGCAAAAGGATTACCGGACGCCCGCGTCCGTATACTTCGTAATGAACTATTCCCTGGTCAGTGGTAATTGAAGACACAGCAAATTATATATCCTTCCCTTATTTTCCTGATTCCATTTCTTTAAGGATGCTATACAGTAGCTCAAGCAGGACTGTTTTTACGGTACTACGATCTGTTGCCACACAGGGTAAAAGTTTTGTGTGACTATCAAGGCGTAGCGCATGACGAATATCTTCGAGTTCCCAGGCGTCTTCCACATCCTGTTTGTTTGCGGCAACGACAAAGGGTGTGGGAGCATACGCGCGGAAGGTTTCGAGGATCGAGCGCGCTTCGCGGAAGGTTTCCGGTCGGGTGCTATCCACCATGACAATGAAGCCTAACATGCCCTCCGACAAAATTTCCCACATGAAATCAAAGCGCTTTTGCCCCGGCGTCCCAAATAGATACAGGACCAGGTCCTCATCTACAGTGATGCGGCCAAAATCCATCGCAACTGTCGTTGCAGATTTTACAGTGCGTTCTTCATCTGAAGAGATTTTACGTTCTGTGGCAACCACATCAATTTCACTGACAGACTGAATAAACTGCGTCTTGCCAGCGCTGAATGGACCCGTTACTACCATTTTGACCGTTTGCATAATTTCTATCCTTCTAACCCTGATGATTACAATGTACGAATGCGACCAATTAATTTATTAATCAAAGTCTTTTGTTCCTGCTTGTCCTGCATTGGGAACTGTTTAGGATTAGGCGGAGCAACCATCCCCACAGGACGTGCCAATTCAACCAACCCTGCCTGCAACAAGCCGTATACAATCCTGCGAACGTCCAAATCGCTTAATTTGTTGGTGCTCGCGATCTGACGCATTGTGTTTTTGGGGTCAACAAACTTAACCACTTTCCATTCTTCAACGCTCAAGTTGACATTGGTAAGCGGTCTTTCGGTGAATTTGAGCGCCATATCAAGGCTCGGAATTTCATCTTGAAGCTGTTCCAGTTCGCGTAGTTGACGTGACCCTTCAATAATAATATTTTCAAGGTCAAGTTTTACATTGATGCGGCCGTCCGGCGGAAGTAACTCATTCTCAAAACGAAAGATGCCTTCCACCCATGTGAACAACCTGCGCACCACTTCTGTAAAGTAGCCTTGTAAATTTAGGAGAATATCTTCCTGGGTTACATAGCCTGCGTTAATAAGAAGCAACCCCAACTCTTTGTCGGTCATCTGACCTGCGCGGTCTGCAATGGCGCGGTATTGATTTACATTGATCTTGTTTGCCTTGTGCAAAACCGACGCAAGCCCACCATCATCTTTTCCGATGCGTGCATACGCGAGCTTACCTTCACGGAATGAAATATGAGCTTGTTCCGAAGGTCCATCTAGAATCAATGTGCCGGTTTTATTGGCAAGATTAATCAGATTGAGAAGTTGTGTAATTGTAAAATCGCGTAAATTTCCACGCAGCGCCATATATCCTCTATTTATCCCTTCATGAGGGACAGATAGAAAAATTATACATGCAAGATGATGATGCGTCAATTAAACGGGTTAACATTCTTGTGAGGATGACTAACCGCAACCTGATTTTATGGGTAGAGGATCCTGTCCGATGGAGTTAATCCACGCCTTGGCAGCGCACGGGGATATAATCCCCGTGCTACCCGCAGCATATGAAGGTATTCGACCTATGACCATCCACCTAAAAATGGACTCATGACCAAACGCATCTTTATCTTTGCCGATCACGGTACGGCAATCACCGCACGGACATGCACGTCCACTGAAAGTCGGCTAGTCCGCTTGAGCGGACTTTGTAAAATTAGCCCGACGGTTAACCGTCGGGCGGGGCTGAAGGTGAGATAAAATCCATCGAAACAGAATCAACTCACAGACAAGAAAGAAGCGGGTGGTCTTCATCCACCCAAAAAGGCAACCATCAAACTACATGACTAAACGCATCTTCATCTCCGCCGACCACGGCATGGCAATCATCTACTTCCTGCAAAGCGACGTCGTCTCGACGCTGCTCGACGCGGGTATTGAGGTCGTCGTCCTCACCGACGATGAAACAAAGGAAAAAATTTCGCAGCGCTTTGCGCGCCCCGGATTAACTTTTGAAGGCTTGTGCTTGAAGCAGGCAAATGAGTACGCAAAAAAAGTCAGCCCGCGCCTGCAATCGTTGCTCATCTATCTGCGCCGCGTGGGCGGCTCGCGCCGCATCAACACTGAAGCCATGGACAGTCACATCTGGGAAGTGTGGGGCGAGAACGGCTGGAAGTTCCGCCTGGGCGTTTGGATTCCGTCTGCACTGGCAATTATCCTTCTGCGGAACTTCGCCTTTGCCCGCAAACTTTTGGTGCGGATCCAAAACCGATTCACGCCAAATATTTACGCCGACCTGTTCGACAAATACAAACCCGATATGGTCATCGCCTCGACTCCCGGCTGGAGAATGGATCGTTACCTGCTGCGCGAATCTGCCCGACGCGGAATCACGAACATGACCGTCATCGTCGGCTGGGATAATTCGTCTTCGTACAACATCTCCGGCGCGGATGTGCAGTGGGCGACGTGCTGGTCTCAACTCCAAAAAGATGAATTGGTGAATGGCTCGGACTGGAATCCAGAGCGTGTAAATATTGGCGGCATTCCCTCGTACGATGGGTATTTCCGCAAGTCGTGGCTCATGCCGCGTGACGCGTATTTTAAATTGCACGGTCTCGACCCCAACCGCAAGTTGATCTCGTACGCCAGTAGTTTTGTCCACTTTGCGCCGAACTTCCCCAACATCGAAGCTCTGGCGAAATTGGTTTCCTCTGATTCACTGGCAGAGCCTTCGCAGTTGTTGATCCGCTTGCACCCCAGTCATTTTCAAGACAAGCCGAAAATCTTTGCCGAGGAACGCGAGCGCGTTTTTGAGTTGGAGAAAAAATATCCGCAGGTTCATGTGGTCAAACCGGTTGCGCTGGGCGGATCACTCGGCTATTACGGCGGCGAAGACATGGACGAAAAATCTTCGATGATGGCATACTCTGACGTGCTGGTGACGGTTTACTCCACCATGCTGGTCGAGACCGCCGTGCACGACACGCCGATGATCGCGGCGGTCATTGACACGCCCGGAGGCTGGAACAAGCCGAAGAAGTTTTCCCTGTCCCTGAAAGAGATCGGCGACTGGCCCACTCACAAAAGATTCCGCGAAGCCAAAGCCGGACGCGTAGCAACCAACGAAAAAGAATTGCGCGCCACGTTGAATGCCTACTTGAAAAATCCAGCCCTTGACCTTGCCGAACGCAAAAAGTTCATCGAAGACGAAATCACTTTCACCGATGGCACAGCCGGCAAACGCACTGCGGAGTTTATTTTGAAAGTTTTAAATCGGGACGCAGAAAAACGCTGAAAACGCAGATAAAATTCAGCGTGAATCTGTGTTCGTCTGCGTCCTAAAAACTTTAGGTTCCTTCGTGGTAATGATGACCAAACCCATGTCCCTCTTCTATTTCTCCATCGCCCTTGCGATCTGCTCCAGCGCACTTTATCATTTTGTTGCCAAGAGCACGCCTTCGAATGTGAATTTTACAGTTTCTCTTTTAGTGACGTATGCGGTTGCTTTTACCGTGACCCTTCTCACTTTTTACTTTTTCCCCATCCCAAACGGAATCACAGTGGAAATAAAACAACTCAACTGGGCAAGTATCGGACTTGCCATCGCCATCGTCGGCATTGAATTTGGGTTCCTGCTTGTCTATCGCGCAGGTTGGAATTTGGGAATCGCCGCCGTGCTGACCAATGTGGTGGCGTCGCTAATCCTGCTGCCCGTGGCGATTTTCTTTTTCAAGGATAAAATTTCGTGGGTGAATATCGTGGGGATTTTTGTTTGCCTGGTCGGGTTGGTCATGTTGAACTGGAAAAGATAATATGAAGAAAGGATTATTCCTGTCGAGTCTTTTTTTTCTGCTGGTTGTTTTTACAGTTCTGACGCCGGTTGCGCCGCTGTATCAGCCTATTTCTACACGCGATCAAGGAGTTTACCTGTACGCCGGGCAGCAAGTCCTTAATGGGGAAATTCCATACCGTGATATATGGGATCATAAAGGACCAGTTCTCTACTATATTAATTCACTTGGCTTATGGTTAACAGATTCGACCTGGGGTGTCTGGTTTCTTGAAATCATATTCCTTTTCTTTACGGCAATTTCAAGTTTTTTGGCGTTGCGCGTGGTTTTTGGATCCGCAGTTGCTTTTTCAAGTACAGTTTTATGGTTGGTGAGTCTTCCCCAGGTTTTGGATCATGGAAATACTGTGGAAGAATATTCCCTGTTGTTTCAATTTGCCGCAATTTATTTTTATCTGCGGTCGGAAAAAAATCAAAAAGGCTATTGGAACGAAATTATTGTCGGGGTTATGGCGGCAATGGCTTTTTCCATGAGACCCAACAATATTGGAATACATGCCGCGATTGTTTTAGCTTTAATTGTCACGGCTCTTTTATCTCCAAAGGAACGAATTCACATTTTTAAGCGGATCATTGCGGTGGGGGGTGGCGCCGCGGTCATCTTTGGTGTGATCGGAATTTATTTTGCCGCGAATAAGTCGCTTGGCAATTTGTTCGATGAAGTTTTTATCTATAATTATCATTACTCAAAACTTGATACATTTTCGTGGCAGGCTCTTACAAAAAGTTACGACCGTCTGACCCTTTTAGTGCAGTTGGGGCTGGCGGGGCTGGTTGGCGTAATAAATTATCTCTATGGATATTGGAAGCAGGATAAAAAAGAATCGGATATTAAAATCCGTTTTGCCGTTTTTGCGCTTGTGGCTATCCCGATTCAACTTTATTTGTCATTCCTTTCAGGCAGGAAGTACCTGCATTACTATATTGCCTTGTTGCCAGTTTTGGCGCTTCTGGTGAGTTTTCTTATTTTCTGGATTCAACAGTGGGTTGAAAAAATATTTCCTGACATCCGCTACAGGAATATGTTGAATTTTTTGATCGCGGGCGGATTTTTTCTGATGTTTGGCATAAAGCCAGTTATCAATAGGATGTCTCCGCTTGTAAACTTGTTGGAGACAATTTGGGCGGAAAAATCGCTCCCCCCGCCTGATTTCTCCGCAGTTGAACAGGGGGTGTACGTTGAGTATATTTTGAGCCATACACAGCCAGACGATTATGTCCTTATCTGGGGCAATGCGAGCATGTATAATTTTCTCACTGAGCGTAAATCGCCATCCCGATTTGTGTACACGTATGCCTTCGGCGTCCCCAATTATGTCTCGCAGGAAATCGTTGATGAGTTAATGCTTGATATTGCCCAAAAGAAGCCCATGATTATTGACGCAACGGCAGAAGATAAAACCATAGCGAGGCTTGATTCGGGTGCCTGGAATCATTTGCCTGTCACTCAGAGTTTGATCCGTTTTATTGAAGAACATTATGTGCATGTCGATACTATCGGTCCAGGTCGTTTTCGTGTGTGGACTTATAAAGGTGAATAACTGATTTTAGAATTGATTGCCACTGTTTAGGTAAATTGCTCACAGTGAATTGAAAATGGAGAAAACAATGAAAAGGAAATTTATATCTTTAATTTCTGTTTTGGTCATCACCGTATTATCTGCCTGCGGACCTGCCCCCGTGCCCACCCTGTCTGTAGCGGATTTGCAGGGAACGGCTGTCGCTGACGCCTGGGTTGCGATGACTTTGACCCAGGCGGCGATTCCGACTGCCACCGAAACGCCCGTTCCACCCACGCCTACAATAACGCTTACACCGTTTCCCACGGCAACCCTGCTTTTGGTGCCAACTTTTGCTCTTGTGCCTGCCGCCACTTTGCCAGACACTTCAGTTGCCGACCCTTGTAATGCGCCGCCCCCTCTTGAACCCAAGGGGAAGAAAGTGAAAATAAAATTCGTCAACAAATCAGATGGAGGAGTAACGTTCTCTTTTGGGATGGTGCAGGAAAATGAAGAAAAAGAATGCGGCACCTACTCTTTCTCTCTGGGAAGATACGAAGAGCCTGTTGTGGAAGTTTTGGCAGGATGTTACTGGGGATATGGTTGGGTTGATGGAAAAGTGCCTTCAACTACCCAACCAATAATAATCTTTGTATGACAGATACCAGCAAGATCACTACGATTTGGATCAATGCTGAGGTGATTAATTTCCATTAGTACGGAAGCACGTTTATAAAAAATGAGCGGCAGGCATAAAGCCCGCTGCTCATTTTTTATAAACGGTTGACAAAAATTTATACGGGAGGATTAATATTCCCAACCAGCCCCAACTCTGGTGCGATCTTGCGCATGGCAAGAATGACGTTGCCGACATGCTCCCAAATATCCACGCCAAAGGCTTGGGCGGCGTGTTCCATTTCGGTGCGGTCGGTGCCGGCGGCGAAGGCTTTGTCTTTCCATTTCTTTTTGACAGAACTGGCTTCAAGATCAAATAAGGAACGTGAGGGGCGAACCAGCGCGACGGCGGTGATTAATCCCGTGACTTCGTCACAGGCGGCGATGGCTTTTCTGCGGAGCGTGTCGCGCGGGATGCCCATGTGGTCGGCATGGCTGAGGATGTCCTGGACAATCTCTTCGCTGACGCCGCGCTCCCGTAGAATCGCTGAACCAGCTTGCGGGTGTTGTTCGAGCGTGGGGTGAATCTCCCAGTCAAAGTCGTGGAGCAGTCCAATTAATCCCCACAGTTCGACATCCTCGCTAAATTTTTCGGCATAAAAACGCATGGCGGCTTCCACCGATAACATGTGACGGACGAGTCCTTCATTTTTTACAAATTCACGCACAAGGGCAAGCGCTTCTTCACGGGTCATGATTTCTCCTTTATTTTTTATCCACAGATTACACAGATTCTCGCAGATTTTTGTTTAAGGATTTTCAATCTGTGTAATCTGCAAAATCTGTGGATTGTTGTTCAACTTCCAAACTGCGCGATCACGCCTGCGATCAACATAATTTGACCCAGGTGATATGCGCCGATATTGTAGATGCGTCCATTTTGGATGGGGGTAACGAACTTATGCCATGCGAGAATAATATCTGAAACGTAGAATAGGAACGTGCCCAGGCTGACCAATGCCCCCGCATTCGCAGTCCATGTGATGTCATTCATTTTCATCATGGCGGATAAGAGCATGAGCGAAATGATTGTGCCGTAGACGATGATCGGTGTTCGCATTCGCCCGTTTTTGTTGGCGGCAAGCGCGGCGAGGATGCGGCGAATGACCCGCATTCCGCCAAGCCCGACCATGATCGCGAGGAAAAATCCCCAGGCTGAAATTTCTGGAATTGGGATGTTGAAACCGATCAGGTACGCCGCGTGTGCCAGCAGAAAAGCCACCAACCCCGCCATGAATAACCGATCAAGCGAAATCATCAACAGGATATCTCCTGTTAGCGAGATGAGAATCCCCAGACCAAACCAAAGTGAAGCTCCGCTTAGTTTGGTCGTTGTCCACAGCCAGAGAAAGAGGATGATCATCACGGCGGGCTTGGCGAGATATTCCAAACGAGTCCATTTTTTCCACAAAGCCAGCGATTCAAGTGCGGCGAAACCGAGTGCGGCAATCCAAAACATTTTTGTTATATGCTCCTGCTTCAAATCGTACCATAAATTTTTTGAGCATTGTGCTTTGTCTGTAGTAGCGACTTTAGTCGCTTTTGAGTCTAAAGAACACGACTGAAGTCGTGACTACAAATTAATGCTATACTGCAAACATGGCAACCAAAACTGTACACCTAAACTGGAACCCCGAAGAGGAGTTCACCCTGCAAGACAACACGGGATACACCGTGCCTATGAAGCCGAAGGGAGTCAGCGCGTCTGACTTGCTTTCGATGGCATTGGCTGGATGCTCCTCGCATGATGTCGTTGATATTCTAAAAAAGCAGAGAATGGATTTGCGCGAGTTGAAAGTTTCCGCAACATCCATTCAGGATGACGACCCGCCCTGGCGCTTCCGCAAGATTCATGTTCACTACACAGCGGTGGGCAAGGGGATTGATCCCGAAAAACTCAAGAAGGCAATTTTGCTGAGTCAGGAAAAGTATTGCTCGGTCTATGTGACCTTGCGTGATGCTGTCGAAATTACGTTCGATTATGAGGTTGTGGAAGGATAAAAAAATTCCCTCACCCTAGCCCTCTCCCGAAGGAGAGGGGATGACTCCCTTCTCCTTCGGGAGAAGGGCTGGGGATGAGGGTTACAACAACCTGCCCAAAATTTCGACCAACGCTTGTGCCAATAAAATCTTGAAGATCAACGCAACTGGATACGTACTGGCATAGGCAATTGACGGCAGGTCGGTTTCGGTTTGGTTGTTGGCGGATGCAAGCGCGGGCGGATTGGTCATGGCTGCGGTGAGCGAACCCATCGCCGAGAGCAGATTTAACTTGTAAACTTTGACCATCACCAACAGTCCCGCCAGCGCGGAAAGCAAAGTAATAGCCGCGCCTGCCAGCAGAAGAATCCAACCTTGATCTTGCAGAACTTCAACTAAATGCGCGCCTGCATTCGTGCCTGCGCCCGCCAGAAAAAGCATCAAACCAAGTTCACGTGTCAGATTTTTTGCGGCAGGGGGAACATAAAGCCGAAAGGGTCCGATCCGCCCAAAGTGACCGATTAGCAGCGATGTGAGAAAAACTCCGCCCGCCATGCCCAGTTTCACGGTCACACCTTGACCCAGCGGCACGGGGATCAATCCCACAAAAACGCCAATCAACAAGCCGACGAGATACGCCGTCATGCTGGTTTCGGATGCGCGGCGCGGCGTGCCTTGCGCTACTTTTGCAAATGCCCGCACAGCCGACTTCTCACCGACCACGCGGATGCCGTCGCCCATTTCGAGAGTCACGCTGCCATGCGGCGCGATCTCCAAACCCTGACGGCGGATGCGGGTGATGACTACCGTGTACTGTTCCCAAACCTTCATGCTCGCCAGCGTTTTGCCAGTCAGCGACTCGTCCATCATTTCCATATCCAGGCTCAAAACTTCGGCGTTGACATCCATGCGCTCGTCGGTTCGCTCGCCAAGCAGGAGAGTCATTTTGTCGAGTTCTTCCGCCGCGCCGACCGCCATGACAATATCGCCAAGATGCAAAATGGATTCAGGGGTGGCGGCAAAGACGCGCTCGCCATGTTTGATGCGCGAGAGATTGACCTGTGCCAATCGCCGCGGATTGATCTCCGCCACGGTGCGTCCCTCGCAGTTGGGATTGGTGATGCGGAATTGGAGCGCGACCAGACCTGGCGTTTCGAGGGCTTTTTCTTCCAGCCATTTCTGTTCCTCGGTTTTGACGGGGCGCCTGAGCAGGGTCGGCAAAAACTGAATCAGCAAGACCATGCTGATCATGCTGAATGGATAGGCGACGCCGTATCCAACCGAAGCGAGCGGCGCATCGGCCGGGGAGATGCGGTGCAGCGCATCCAACACAGCGGCAAGCGCAGGGGTGCAAGTCATCGCTCCCGTGTAAAGCCCTGCCGCGAGGGCAGGGGATAATTTAAGTAGATAGGCAAGCAGCGCAGTGAGGATTGCTCCGCTGGTAACGATGACCAACGCGAGGATAACGAACTGCATTCCGCGCCGACGGAAGGTGCGGAAAAAACTGGGACCTGCTGTCAACCCGACAGAGTAGACAAACAAGATCAACCCGAAGTCCATCACTTCTTTTGGCACGCTCATGCCGAAGTGACCAAAGACCAGCGCGGCAAAAAGCACGCCCGCCGTCCCCAGCGAGATTCCGCGCCACGACCATTGCCCGATCCACGCGCCGAGAGTTAGGATGGCAAATAATACGAACATTGATTCAGCAAATGGGTTCATAAGTTATGCGATTGTAGCGCAGAAAGATTCAAATGAAAACCACGGAGGCACGGAGACACAGAGATAAAAAACTCCGTGCCTCCGTGTCTCCGTGGTTTAGTTTTGTTTTAATCCGAGCCAGTGTCACGCTTCAAGCGTGACCTACTTTACAAGGCTCTTACCAACTGCCAGCAGGTTCGGTTGTAGGGCGTATCAATTCCGTGGAACTCGGCGCGTTTGGTGACTGCGCCGCAGATGGCGTCAATTTCGGTTGGCGCACCGCGGCGCACATCCTGAAACATGGATGAGTGATTTTTGGCGGTTTTGCGCGCCACATCTTCTGCCGCGCTGACGGGGTTGCTGAACGGCAAATTCACATGCTCGGCGGCGGCTACCTCGGCGGTTTCACTTGCGAGGGATGCCATCATTTTGCGGATGATGGGTCGCGCCAGCAATTCACCGTTGGGAATTCTCAGCAAAGCGGTCAGCGGGTTGATCGCGGCGTTGATGACCAGTTTGCCCCAGATCAGCGACTGGGCATCGTCCACGATTTGCAAATTGAAATTGGATGAACGAAGAGCCGCTTCCAACGGCGCGAGAACCTGATTCTGCTCGATGGAGATGATCCCCTCCCCGCCAGTCCGCACGAGACCTGGCGCAAGCAGGGTTGCCCCAGTGGTGGTCACGCCCAATGAAACCCGACCCGCCCCAAGGTCGCGCGTCAGCGTTTCGCGGTTGCCGAGTCCATTTTGAAGGGTCAGCGCATGTCCATCATCCGCAAGCGACAATTTAAGTTGATGCGCTGCGCGTTCCGTCTGCCATGATTTGACCAACACAATCGCAAACTTCGCCCCGCTCACCTCACGCGGATCATCCGTGGCGTGGACTTTGTAGGCGCGTTCATTTCCATCAGCATCCTGAATGCGCGCGCCGTTTTCACGCAAGGCTTGAAGTCCCTGCTTCCACGTGCCAAGCATCGAAACCGAATGTCCCGCCTCACCCAAACGCGCCGCGAACAAAGTGGCTAACGCGCCCGTGCCGACTAATAAAATATCTTGTGTCATTTTATTTCCTTTGATATGTCATTGCGAGCCGTTCTTTGGCGAAGCAATCTCCTGATGATTAGGAGGTTGCTTCGTCGGAAAGAGCATCCTCCTCGCAACGACATGGTTTTTACTTTTTACTTCTCACTCGTTACTTCTCACCCACAAACTCACCCCACTCATCATCCGTCATCTCAACGGTGTGCTCAACGGCGGGGAAGCGTTTGGTTTCCACGTCGTCGATGTATTGCGTGAAAGCCTTGTTCATCTCCGCGTGGAAATTTGCATATTGCTTGACAAACTTGGGCGTGAAGCGCTCGAAGAGACCGAGCAGGTCGTGGGTGACCAGTACCTGACCGTCACAACCCACGCCCGCGCCGATGCCAATGGTGGGAATGGAAATTTGTTTGGAGATATATTCCGCCAGCCGCGCAGGGACAGACTCCAACACGATACTGAACGCGCCCGCTTCTTCGAGGATGTGTGCGTCTTCGAGCAGAATTTTTGCCGCCGAAGCCGTTTTGCCCTGTACGCGAAATCCACCAAGCTGATGGACAGATTGCGGCGTGAGTCCGAGGTGACCCATGACGGGGATGCCCGCGCTCACGATTTTGCGTACCGCATCCGCGCGGTCACGTCCGCCTTCGAGCTTGACCGCGTCCATGCCAGCCTGTTGCAGGAATCGCCCCGCGTTGCGCAGCGCATCTTCGGCTGAGACCTGATACGACATGAACGGCATGTCGCCGACGAGCAGGGCGCTCTTCGCGCCGCGGGAGACCGCGCGCGCGTGGTGCAGCATCTCGTTCATCGTGACGGACAAAGTATTTTCGTAGCCCAAAACCACCATCGCCAGCGAATCGCCGACGAGGATGGAATCAACACCAGCCTTGTCCATCGCCACCGCAGTGGGATAGTCATAGGCTGTGAGCATGGTGATTGGTTCGCCGCGTTCCTTCTTTTGACGGAACGTGAGCGTGGTCACCTTTTTACGTTGAGGTGCAGTTGTGGAAATTGTTGTTGTAGACATGGTACCCTCCGATTAAGGTAGAGTCCGCTTTTGCGCATGTCCCCATAAGAAGTGCTGCGCTTTGCGTACTAAATTTGGAATGTGTCGTCACGTTCACGAAGATACATGCGACGTTTGTATTATCACATAATTTGATGAGTTGGAAAAGAGTTTAATTACGAGATGAAATTATCGAATAACTTTCCAGCCATCGAGATGACCATGCGGAAGCCCAAAATCAAATTTCAAGTAAAAACGGGCAACTGATTTCGCGGAGAAAAAGATTCTCAATTTTCTTTCTGCCAGCAAAGTGGGGTTTATAGGTGAATGATGCTGAACATGGCAGATGAAGAGAAACGGAAATTTTCTTTCAACAATAATTCCTTCATAGATTGCCTCACCTGCCGCCTCAGGCTCCCAGAAACGTGGAAACCACTTTTCAGATCGAAGTACTTTTGCAAGATGATTTACGAGGTCGTTGAATTTTAGCGGTTGAGAGGAATCAAGACCGCGCTTCAATATTTCCTGCTGGTCAAGATGACCATGTTTCAACAGGAATGTCAGGGTTTCATCATCAATGTCTTTCATGGATTTAATTATATACCTGAGCCGAACGGATCGCGCTCATCCACCAAGATCGTGCCTTCGGACATAACCCACGCTTCGCCCGTAATCGTTGGGATGATTCTGTTATCCTGAATCTGGATACTCCCTTCAAAGATGCTACCGACGACGCTTTGCTGTTTCCAGATTTGCCCCACCTGTAATTTTCCATCGTCGTACAAACAAGCGAGTTTTGCGCTGGTGCCTGTTCCGCAGGGTGAGCGGTCGTAGGCTTTGCCTGGGCAGAGGACGAAACTTTTGCTGTCGGCTTCATCAGCTGCCGCGAACAATTCAACGTGATCAACTTCTGCGCCGTTTGCGCCTGTGATTCCGTCCGCAGTAAACTGCTCGCGCACGCGCCACGAAAACTCAGTCAGTACTTCGAGATTTTGCATATTGACTTCAAGTCCGTGGTCGTGGCAGAGGAAGAACCAGTTGCCGCCGTACGCCACATCGCCGTGGATGGTTTTGCCATTGACTGTGACAGGGATGTGAGTCAAATGGCGGTAGGCGGGGATATTTTTGACAGAGACTTTATTAGGATACTCACCGCCCCTCACCCCTAGCCCCTCTCCCAAGGGCGGGAGAGGGGGATTGTGCAGGGTAGCTTCGACAACCCCAACAGGAGTCTCGACGCGAATGACTCCGGGTTGAACTTTTCCTAAATATGCCAGCGAGGCAATAAGACCGATGGTGCCGTGTCCGCACATGCCGAGGTAGCCGACGTTGTTGAAGTAGATGACTCCAAACTGGCAAGTTGGGTCGGCGGGCGGGACGAGGTATGCGCCGACGAGCACGTCCGAGCCGCGGGGTTCGTTGAGGACAGTGGTTCGGAAGTCGTCGTGGTCTTTTTTCAGCGTGGATAATTTGTCAGCAACGGAACCAGTTCCGAGGTCGAAGGGAAGCGAGGTGATTAATCGCGTGGGTTCGCCGCCGGTGTGGGAGTCCAAGAAAGGAATTCGTTTCATGTCAAGAAAGGATGAGGGATGAGGGATGAATGATGAAGGATGAATGTCAAATACTTTTGAAGAGTCGTTCAAACTCTGTGCGGTCTTCATCCGTTAAAGGCAATAAAGGTAATCGGGGATTGCCAACGGGGATGCCGCGCAGTTCGCAGCCGACTTTGACCTTTTGGGTATAGCCGCCGCTTTCCATGTTGCGGAGGAGCGGGAGGAGTTTGTCCATGTGCTTGCGGGCGGTGACGAAGTCGTTGGCGAGCGCGGCTTCGAGGACGTTGTGATGTTCGAGCGGAGCACAGGAGGCGGCGCCGCCGATCCATGAGGTGGTGCCCCACAGGAAGTAGTCGAGCGCCTGATCGTCGGAGCCGCAGACCATTTGATAGCGGTCGCTGTAACGCAGGCGGAACTCGTAGACGCGGGACATGTCGCCGCTGGCTTCTTTGATACCGATGATGTGATCGTATTTGGTCAGACCGTCCATCACTTCGTAGCTGACTTCGGTGCCCGCGCGCCAAGGGAAGTTGTAAAGCACGATGGGAATCTTGACGGCTTTGGCGACGGCTTCGTAATGCGCGAGCAGTTCGCGCTGGTTGGGACGTGAATACGGCGGGACGGCGACCATGAGCGCGTCATAGCCCATACCCTCGGCAATCTGCGAGTAACGGACGACGTCGCGCGTGGCACCAGAGTTGGTGCCTGCAATGAGCGTCACTCGCCCGTCCACTTTCTCTTTGGTGAATTTGAAAATTTCCAGCCGTTCAGCTTCGGTGAAGGCGTAGACTTCGCCCGTGGTGCCGCCTGGGACAAGCCCCGCGATCTTGTTGGCGATCAGGTATTCGATCAGTTGTTCAAGGACGGGGTAGTTAATGCTTTCGTCCGCGTTGAAGGGGGTGACGATGGGAGCGTAGATTCCTTTTAATTTCATAAGTTCTCCGAGTTGTAAGGTTTGAAGGTTGCAAGTTTGATAGTTAGTTTATTTCCCCTAAAGGTTAAGAGTCTTTAGTCACAAAACCTTTTTTTCCAGGTATCCACATCCAAGAATCTGGATCAATTATCAAGAAATTTTCAAAGAATTTTTTCATATCATCAACCATAGATTGTGCATCGTTTATAAATTGAATGGGTTTCAATTGAGAAATCTTGTCAGGGGAATTTGCTTCAACAGTTTTGGGGTGAACCAATTGGTTTCGTTTATCAAACATTCTTCTAGTCACAAGAGCAATCTCTTCATTCTTAGATAGAAGTTCTTGTTTGCCAATTGCAATAATTACCTCCAACTTCTGATTAATCCCAGACCTTTCAATATTTCTCTTGTAAAACTCATCCCCCATTCTAAGGACACCATACAAATTTACAAACGATTCTACTGCCATGCAAGAAAAGAGCATAGATACGATACAAAGATGTGCTAATTGTGTCCGATCTTCTGTTGTATGAGGATAAATATAAGAATACTGAGATTCTTCAGCATACTCACGGCTATCTTCTTTTATTTTTTCTATTTTTTCCAAGATGGATTTTTCCAATTTTTTAGCGTCTTCAAGAAAGTTAATAGCCCCTTCAAAATAACCAAATTCCATTCCCGTCCATTGACCATCTCTATCAAGAGGATATATTTTCTGATTTTCCATGTATTTTCCCTTTTCTAAATAGTTCAAAATGAATATCTGCTACAGACTTTTTATTGTTTATATTTTCAATCTTGCCCTGGGTAGAGTTCTTCTTCGTCCAGCCAGGGTTGAATCCACAGTTCGGCGCGGAGTTTTTGATACAACTCACGCACGGCGGGTTTGTCATTGCTGGAATGGTAGAGGAAAACGCGGAGAGGTCTATCAACGGACTTCATAGCGGACTCACGGATGGAAACGGATTTTGGTTTAAGGAAGGCATAAACATTTTCCAGGATATCGATTTTGCTTGGAGCATCGTCCGTTTTTGTCCGTGAGTCTGTGACGCGAAGCGGTCCGTTTACAATTTTGGTACAACTCCCGCACGGCGGGTTTGTCATTGCTGGAATGGCAGAGGAAGACGCGAAGAGGTCTATCAACGGACTTCATAACGGACTCGCGGATGGGAACGGATTTTGGTTTAAGGAAGGCATAAACATTTTCCAGGATATCGATTTTGCTTGGAGCATCGCCCGTTTTTGTCCGCGAGTCTGTGAAAGAGTCCGTTTACAATTTTGATACAACTCACGCACGGCGGGTTTGTCATTGCTGGAATGGCAGAGGAAAACGCGGAGAGGTCTATCAACGGACTTCATAACGGACTCACGGATGGAAACGGACTTGGGTTTGAGTAAAGCACATACATTTTATAGGGTGTCGAATTTGCACGGAGCATCGTCCGCTTTTGTCCGTGACGCGAAGCGGTCCGTTTACAATTTTGATACAACTCACGCACAGCGGAATTGTCATTGCTGGAATGGCAGAGGAAGACGCGGAGTGGGCGGGTCATGGGAAAGGATGAAGGGATGAATTTACTGCTTGGCGAAGCGGACTTTTTCTTCGGTGGCTACAACAAACTGGTTGGGGAGGCGGTCTGCATACGAAGCCAGCAATTGCTTCAAGACATCAATTTTATTTTTGGCGCGTTCATTATCCAGACGAAGCAGAATGACGCCGTGATGAGATTTATGCTCACGATAAATCTGATCGCCGAAGTCCTTGTCGTTTGTGATCAATATCCAATTTTCTTCGAAGGCTTTTTGAACAATGTTGTTATCATCCATCCCTCTTGCAGAGTCGTAAACTGAGAAAACTTCATGCCCCTGTGCTTGCAGCCACTCAGCTACAGCGGGTCCCGTACATTCATCCACCAGAAAGCGCATTTATGCGGACTCCACAGAAAGCGGCATGAAGACAGTATTCTCCATTGCTTTGCTGGCGAACAAAATGCAGGCTTGAATATCGGCTTTGGTCAAGCCTTTGTATTCTTCGATAATTTCCTGAAAAGTCGCACCATGCGCCATGAGATTAAGGATGAACTCAACTGTTAAACGAGTCCCTTTGATGACGGGCTTGCCAGTCATCACCTTTGGATTAATTGCAATGCGTTCGAGTAATTTTTTATCGGTCATTTCTACTCCTTGACAACTCTTGCAGGTATCTTACTTCCGAGAAGATTAGATGTCAATTGATTGGTGTTTTCGTATCGACTCCACCGCCGCGAACGTGGATTTGGTCACGCCGATGAGTTGCTCGTAGGGAATGGGAGGTTCTCCGCCATTCTTGATCGCGGCGGCGAAGGCGGTCATTTCGGCTTTCCAGCCTTTGTCCTGCGCCATGCTTTCCACTTTCTTCCTGCCGTCTTTGACCGTGGTCAGCGAGACGTAATCATCCAGCACGGCGATCATGCCTTCGCAGAAGACTTCGAGCCGTTCCTTGGGCATAGATTTATCGCCATTGGCGAGATAGTCCACAACGCCGATGGAACCATCGGGGAATGTGAAGGTCATCGAGACGTTGTCCTCGCGGTATTTTCCTTGATTTGGAAGCGCGTGCGCCGCCACGCTGATAGGGGATTCGCCGACGAGGAAGCTGATCAAATCTATGAAATGACACGCCTCGCCGATGATCCGTCCGCCGCCGAGGGATTCGTCTTGCGTCCAGTGGTTGAGCGGCAGGTAGCCCGCGTTGATTCGGTAGTGAGCGTGGAGAGGTTCGTGACGAGTAACGAGTAACGAGTGAAGGGATTGCGCAAGCGGAGAGAAACGGCGATTAAAACCAGTGAGCAGTAAACAGTTATCAGTCTTCATCAACTGTTTACTGATGACTGATAACTGTTTACTGTTGATCGCCAGCGGCTTTTCCACAAAAACATGCTTACCCGCTTTGAGCGCTTTCACAACCAACTCCGCATGGGAATCGTGACGAGTAAGAATTGCCACCGTGTTGATCTTCGGGTCGTTGATGATCTCGTCTTCGGATGATGTGGCGTATTGAAAGCCAAATTTCTTTCCCGAATGTTGCGCGTGCAATCCACCAGAGGATGCGATACCGACCAATTCAAAATCTTTGTTGTTTTTGATGACGGGCAGCAAAGTTGCGTTTGCATACAAACCAGCGCCTAAAACGCCCAGTTTGACGATGGACAATTGACCGTGGACGGTGGACGGGAATTCAACCTTTTTACTTTTTACTTCTTCCTTCTCACTGTAAGTAAGCAACACACCCAAAAACGCTTCCTTCTTCTTCCCCGTGATAACTTCATACGCCTGTGCGCCTTCTTCAATTGGGAATCGATGCGTGATTAAACTTGCAACTTGTAACTTGGAACTTGCCAACAAATCAACCACCGCCTGAAAATTGCGACCTTCAGTCCAGCGGATGTAGCCGATGGGGTAGTCCACTCCGTTTTCTTCGTAGTTGGCGTCGTAGCGACCTGGTCCGTAGGAACGGGAGTTGATGAAGGCGATTTCTTTTTCGTAGTAAATTTTGCGTGGAATGTTCAAGCCGACTGCGCCAGTGGCGACAACCTTCGCACGGTCACGGGCGATGACGCCAGCCAGTTCAACGGGGTCGTTGGATGGGGTGTCGGCGCAGATGATGATGGAGTCGAATCCGCGGTTGGCGGTGAATGCTTGGGACGCTGATTCTGCCTGGGGGCGGGTGACAGCTTCCAGTCCAAGTGAAGTGGCGAGCTTAATCCGCTTTGGGTCGAGGTCAATGCCGAGGACGTTGCATCCTGCCGCAGCCGCCAACTGAATCGTCAATAATCCCAAAAGACCCAAGCCGATGACCGCCACGTTTTCGCCGAGTTGAGGCTCCGCCAAACGGAAACCATGCAAAGCAATTGCGCCGAGCGTGGTGAAGGCAGCGGATTCGAAATCCACATTTTTAGGGAGCGGCGTGAGCAGGTTGCGCGGGACGACGTTGTACTCGGCGTGCGTGGCATAGCCTCCGCCCGCACACGCCACACGCTGACCAACCTTGAAGCCCTGCATATTTTTGCCAAGCGCAATGATCGTGCCAGCCGTGGAATAGCCCAACGCCATCGGCTGGTCGAGACGGTTGAAGACCGCCTGCACGGTTGGCATCACGCCTTCGCGTTTGGCTTTATCCAGCGTCTGCTTGACGAGGTCGGGGCGGGAGCGCGCTTTGCCAAGATAACTTTTTTCAGCGAACTCGACGACCATGCGCTCGGTGCCAGCCGAGACGAGGCTTGCAGAAA